>JAYVDG010000629.1:0-8588 GCA_043749525.1 Phenylobacterium sp. | reverse complement strand
TTGGAACAGGTTCATGGCAGAGCCAGACCGCATCAAATCCATCGGACATCGCCAATGGGCCACAGGTTCACGCTAGGGGCGATTGGTATAAGGTGGCTCTCGTCTACAAGAAGACGGGGAATCTAAGGGCGTGCCAACTCCTGCTCGGCCATCGAAAGCTAGAGAGCACGGTCCGCTATCTTGGCATCGACGTCGACGACGCCTTAGAAATCTCGGAACACGTTGAAATCTGAAATCGTCATCGCGACCGCTTGGTGGATTAAATGCCGATCCGCCAAGCGGTCGTTCCGAAGGTCGCCCGAGGGTCGAAAGCGGTCTTGGGCTCGTGTTCGGGACACGGCCTCGGTGGGACAGGCACTCCTGTCCCTCGATGTCCCCGCCCCATCGACCGCCAGCCCTACGGCGCGCCGGCGAAGCCGCGGATGGGCGACACGGGCTCGTGGACCTTGCGCACGAGTAGGTCGGACGCCGGTGCGCCGCCGCGCAGGCGAGCGAGCCAGTCTTCCGGATCGAACTCGACGCCGACCCGGTTGAGGTTCATCTGCTCGCCGCGGATGAAGTCGTTGCAGCCCTCGACGCCGAACGCGTCGACCTGGAACTCCATCTGGTTGCCGTCGGGATCGGCGTAGTACATCGAGGCCGTCAGCCCGTGGTGAATTCACCAATAGGGAGTGATGCCCTTCGCCTTCAGTTCGGCGTAGTTCTCCAGCAGATCCCCGACCGATGCGCTCGTGTAGCCGAGGTGGTCGACGCCGACTTTCCCGCGCCGGTCGGCCTCCGGCGCGCCGTCCGGATCGACCACAGCCAGGTTGAGGAAGGCGAACCTGTGGTGCTCGCCGTCGTAGGTGAGAAACGCCCCGGCGGGGTTCTCATGCTGCACTGTCGCGCCGAACACCGTCTCATACCATCCGATCATCTCTTCGAAGCGGCGGGTGCGATAGACGACGTGGGCGAACTTGATCGGCTTCTGGGTCATGTGGTGCGTCCTGCGTTGGTGCGGCGCGGCCTCTGCGAGGGAACCGCGAAAACTGTAGAGCTTCGGCCGGCCTCCGGCAATTTCCCGCACAGACAGCGGGGACAAGTTCGGGTTCCGGGCCGGCGCCAAGGTCGGCACCTGGCGCAAGGCTGACGGAGACCCAGAGCGACACACGCCTGGTCAGGCGACCGGTTGCGCGGTTCTCGAACCCGACATCGAACCGCGCGCCCTGTGGAGGATCGGCCTGCTGTCATCAAGGACGGCGCCGAGCTCGCTCCCCGAGGCGGGCATGTTCGTGATCTCGGCGTCGTATTCCAAATCTTCTCGCCCGCGCCCGGCCCGGTCCCTTCGCTCAATCCTTTAGTACAGCCGCGTCGTCGGGCCGCCGTCGAGCCGCAGGGCGACGCCGTTGACGAAGCTCGACTTGCCCGACAGCAGATATTCGATGGCGTCGGCGACCTCCTGGGATTCGCCCAACCGGTTCATGGCGCTGTGTCGGGCTACGATCTTCTCGAACAGGGCGGGCTCGGCCTCGACATAGGGGTCGACCATCTCGGAGTGGCAGTAGCCTGGGCACAGCGCGTTCACCCGCAGGCCCTGTTGCCCGTAGTCGACCGCCGCCGACTTTGTGAGGCCGATGACGCCATGCTTGGCGGCCGCATAGGCGGAATGGCCGATATCGCTGCCTTCCAGGCCGAGGATCGAGGCGATGTTGACGATGGCGCCGCCGCCGGACGCCAGGATCGCCGGAATCTCGAACTTCATGCTCATGAAGACGGCGGTGAGGTTGGTGTTGATCACTGCATGCCAGTTGTCGTCGGGCATGTCGGCGACCGCGAAAAACGGGTCGCCGGCGATGCCCGCGTTGTTGACCGCCCCGTCCAGCCGCCCGAACCGCTCGACCGTACGCGCCACCATGGCCTCGACCTCGGCGCGTATGGTGATGTCGCTGCGGAGGAACAGGCCCTCGCCGCCGGCGGCCTTCATCCGGGCAACGACCGCCTGGCCCTGTTCTTCGCGCCGGCCGGAGATTGCGACCTTGGCCCCCTGGCTGGCCAGCGACACCGCCGCGGTCGCCCCCAGGCCCGACGTGCCGCCCGTGATCAGGATCACCTTATTTTGGAAGTAGCTCATGCTCTGGTTCCTTGGGGTGCGTGCTTCAGCCGACCGCTACCGGGAGGCGCTCGGGGTTCTCACCCAGCACTCGGGTCCAGGGGATGTCGGCCTTTGGGCGGGTGAGTGTGGGCGCGAGATCGGCGACGGCGCGCACCATCTCCTCGAGGGTCAGGCGCGCCAGCCACGTGCCCAGGCAGGCATGCACGCCGCCGCCGAAGGTGAGCATGCGCGGCGCGTCGGGCTCGGTGAAGCGGCGGGGGTCGAAGGTGTCGGCGTCACGCCAGACAGCGGGGTCGGTGTTGGCGCTGAGCGTGTTCAGCACGATCATCGCGCCCGCCGGCCGTACAACCCCGCAGATCTCGGCCGGCGCGATCAGGGTGCGCAGAACCAGCCCAATGCTCGGCTCCAGGCGGATCGTCTCTGTGACGATCGAGGCGATCAGCGCCGGATCGGCATGCGCCTCGGCCAGCTGGTCCGGCTGACCCAGCAGGGTCAGGAGCGTGCAGGCGCTCTGGCTGGCGGTGGTATCGTGGCCGGCCACCAGCAGGTTGGCGACCATGGCGGCGGTTTCCGCGCGGGTCAGTCGCTCGCCGTCGTGCTCGGCGGCGATCAGGGCGGAGATCAGGTCGCCGGCCGGGGCGGCCTCGCGCCGCGCACATAGCTCGGTGGTGTAGGCCAGCAGCTTCTGGATCGCTTCGGTGGCGGCGGCGATCTGCTCGGGGCTCATAAGCACGAACACCGGGGAGAGGGCGCTCACCCAGGTCGTGAACACCGCGACATCGGCCTCCGGCACGCCCAGAAGCCGGCACATCACCTGCGTGGGCGCATCCGACAAGGCCGCCACCAGATCGCCCCCGCCTTGGGCCCGAATCCTGGCCAGGCGCTCATGGATGACCTCGGCCGCCACCGGCCGCAGCGCCTCGACGGAGCGGGGCGAAAAGGCCTGGCCCACCAGACTGCGCATTCGGTGATGCGGCTTGCCCTCATTGGTGAACATGATGGCGCCGTACCAGTCCCTCAGCGGGCCATCCTTGATGCCCAGGATGTCGAAAAAAGACAGGCCCACGCCAACCATTCGGGTGTCGGTCAGCAGCTGCTCCACGTCGGCATACCGCAGCACGACGACCGCGCCCGTGGTCTTGTCGATGAGGGTCGGACCAGCCACCGCTGCGCGCCGCACCCAGGCGCGGAGCTCGACCGGCGGCATGTTGAAGAAGTCCGGGATAGAGGCTTCGATCATGCAAGCTCCTGGGCCTGAGCAAAGTCGCCGACCATGAACTGATCGCGCAGGACGAACTTCTGGATCTTGCCCGAGCCGGTCAGGGTCCACTCCTGGACCTCGATCCAGTGGGCGGGGGTCTTGGGCGCCGCGAGGCGTTCGCGGCAATGGGCGATCAATGCGGGCCGATCCAGGACCGCGCCGGGGCGCAGGCGTAGGAAGCAGGCGACGACTTCACCCCACTTGTCGTCCGGTAGGCCGACCACAGCGATCTCGACGATGTCCGGGTGTTCCAGCATCGCGTTCTCGATCTCGGCGGGGAACAGGTTCTCGCCCCCACGGATGATCATCTCCTTCACCCGGCCGGTGATGCGGAGATAGCCGCGGGCATCCATGGCGCCGAGGTTTCCGGTGTGCAGCCAGCCATCCCCATCGATGGTCTTCGCAGTGGCCTCCGGGTCGTCGTTGTAGCCGAGCATGAGGGCGTAGCCGCGGGCGCAGATCTCGCCGATCACCCCGACGGGAACCACCGCGTGGGTCTGGGGATCGCGGATTGAGACCTCTGTCTGGGGCAGAGCCTGGCCGACCGTCTCGCTGCTGTCGTCTGTGGAGTCGTCCACGAAGGTGCTGGTCAGGAGCGGCGAGGTCTCCGTCTGTCCATAGACCGTGGCGAAGGCGCACGGGAACGTCTCTTTGATGCGCCGGATCAGCTCCGGCGGACCCATGGCTCCTCCCGAGCCGACTAGATTGACCGAGGAGACGTCCCGGGGCTGCGCCGCCTGTGCTTCCAGGATGGCGACGAGCATGGTCGGGACCGCCGTGATCTGGGAAATCTTCTCTCGTTCGATCAGATCCAGGAGGATGGCCGGGTCGAACGCGGGTGGCAGGATCAGAGCGCCGCCGGTGGAGAGCGCTCCCAGAACGGCGGCCACACAGCCGGAGGTATGGAACATTGGCAGGACGCAGACGGCCTTTTCGCCGCGAGCCGTGCCAAGGCGGTCCGTCATGAACCGCGCATTGTTCATGATGCCCCGGTGATGCAGCACCGCGCCCTTGGGGAAGCCGGTTGTCCCGGATGTGAACTGGATCTGGGCCGCGTCATCCGGCTGCACGTCGGGAAAGTCGACTTCGGTGTCGCAGCCAGCGAACAAGGCGGCGGGGTCCCGCAAGTCGACGATCTCGCGGACACTTGGAAGCTCGGCGACGACCTCCGCGGCGTTCTGCGCCATCGGGTTGCCCCGAAACTCCTGGACGAGGAACAGACCCGCGCTGCGTGACTGTTCGAGCACGAACTTCAGCTCGCGGGGGCGATACGCGGGGTTGACCGTCACCAGGACCAGGCCCGGCGGCGTACTCAATGATCACCCACTCGGGGATGTTGGGCGCCCAGACCGCGATGCGTTCGCCGGGCCGGTAGCGGGACAACAACGCGCGGGCCAGCCGTTCGGCGTCGGCCAGAAGCGCGGCGTAGGTCCAGCGACGCGCGAGCCGGCCCGTGGCGTCGGCTTCAATGAGGGCAGGCGCATTGGGCGTCTCGCGGGCCTGGTCACGGAGCCCGCCGCCCACCGTGATGGGCAGGACGCCATCGTCTGGTTGGGCTGGAAAATAGGATGCGGTCAGAGTGACTTTGTACACGCCGGACCTAGTTTAGGTGATCGGGAAGTTCGACCCACTTGCCCAGACCTTCGTGGTTTTCCGGCAGGGTCGCCAGGAGCTCGACGAGGCCGAAGGCCTTGAACGTCTCGGCGAAGTTAGGGACCGCCTTGCTCCACCACATGCGCTGGCGGACCTGTTCCGGCGGCAGGTCACGCTCAGTCGCGCCCTGGCCACCGAGCTCGATGCGCATGCCAAGGTCGTTGTTGAAGGCGCCCGCCTGGGCGATCGCGGCGCCGAAGGCCACGTAGTAGATGTACTGAACCGTCGCCATGCGCCGATATTCGTCGATGAACCGGTCGTAGCTGTATTCGCGATAGCGGCGCGTCTTGCCCATGAACTGGTCGTAGAACGCGCGGAGCACGCGGTGCTGGTTCACTTCGGCATAGACCTCGGGCAGCACCGATCCAGAATTCATCAGGTAGGCGAGGTCGGACGGGACGGGGCCCGAGACCATCTGCTGGAAGTCGATGCATAGCCAGCCCTGCGGATGATCGGTTAGGTCGTCGCAGAAGAAGAAGTTGTCGCCGCGCATGTCGCCGTGCACGATCGTGCAGGTGGCGCTGTTCTCCGGGCGTACAGGCGCGAAGAACGCGTCGAGGCGAGTGGCCAGCCGGGCGGCGAAGTCGGCCACCCCCAGCCGCTCGTCCCATGGCTGTCCGCCGTGAAGCGGCGTGTCCGGCATCGAACAGACTAGGTCGAACAGCTGCGCTCCGCCCGGCATGCCGGCCTTGAAGCCATTGAGGTTCTCCGGCGAGGCCCAGTGCGGCACGTCCATGGCCGCCAGCTCGTCGGCGCGCTCGCCCTGATCGGCGCCTTCCCAGGCCACGGCTACATCCACCAGGGCGGGGATCATCCGCATGACCTCGTCGAAGGTCAGCTCGTGCTCGTGTACCTTCTGGGTGGCGAAGATGCTGGCGTCTTCCAATACCAGGACGTAGGCGTCCTGGCTCGGATCGCAGGCGGCCAGGTGGGCCTTGGGGCGCGGATAGAACCGTTCGGCGGGGATCTGGTAGCCGCGGATGTCCTTGAGGAACATCGCGGCGATGCTGTCCCTGGGCGCGATCTCCAGCGAAGGCCAGGCCTTGACCACGAAGTCAGTGGGCGCGTCGGTGGGCTCTGCATAGGTGCAGCAGACCTTCTTGATCGAGGAGAAGTAGCCGGCCGTCATGCCGACGCCTTGTTCGGACTGCGACACCACGGAGTTGGTCGCCGAGATCGCGCCGCTGCGCTGGAGGACGCGGGTCATGAACGCCGAGTCTACCTCGTCCAGTCGCCGCGGCAGCACCAAGCTTGCGTCTGCCTGCTCAGCGCTCACGTCGTAGAGCCTCATTGTGCTGCACCCCTGCGCTCACGTGACGCTGTTCATGGAACGCAAGCGCCGAAATGTGCTACGCACCCTGAGCGATCGACGCCTGGGCAACCACAGCCACAAACCGATGCCAAACCGATGAGAAACCGATGACGGTCTTGGAAGGTCCGGTACGGTCTTCGGGGCGATGTCCGTTCGAGCTTGGCGGACTGCGGGTGCAGCCGGTCACACGGGAGGTGAGCTGCGCCGCGGGGACCGATGTACTGGAGCCGCGGGTCATGCAGGTCCTGGTGGCCTTGGCTCAGCGGTGCGGATCGGTTGTCTCGCGCGGCGACCTGATGACCGAATGCTGGGGCGGGCGCGCGGTTGGCGACGACGCCATCAACCGTTGCATCCAGGCGCTTCGCCGACTGGCCCAGGCGCGCGGGGGGTTCTCGATCCGCACGGTGAAGGGCCTGGGCTATCGTCTGGACGATACCCCAAAGGTATCACCCCCTTCGGAGGCGGTGACGCTGGCGGTGCTGGCGTTCGACAACCTTTCAGGGGACCCTGCTTTGGGTTGGTTCTCGGACGGGCTGTCGGTGGAAATCCTGCAGACCGTGGCCGACGGGGCCAGCGTGAAGGTCATCGGCCAGGGGTCTAGCTTCCAGTTCCGCGGGGCAGCGAAGGCCGCCAACCACGTTGGCGTGGAGCTGGGCGTCACCCATGTGCTGGACGGCGCGGTGCGGCGCGCAGGCGAACGCTTTCGCATCACAGCGCACCTCGTCGAGACCGCCCACAGCTGCACCCTCTGGTCGCGGACCTTCGAACGCGACGTTACCGACGCGCTTACCGTGCAGGACGAAATCGCCCGGGCCGTCGCCGCAGCGCTGATCCTGACCTTCGCGCCGCGGCAGGGGGCCAAGCCCCTCGATCCCGCCACCTACGACCTCTATCTTCAGGCGCGCAGTCCGCTCTCCGGCATCGGTGGAGCCGCCGACGCCGCAGAGCACGCGCGGGCGATGCAACTGCTGGAGCAGGTGACCGCCCACGCGCCGGAGTTCGCCCGCGCCTGGGCCGAACTAGCCATGCGGCGGGTGGTCTGCCTGAGACGCTTCGAGCGCTCGACATTCCCAGGCCTGACTCCGGCCAGCGCAGCCGACGCGGCGAATACCGCCCTACGGCTCGATCCCACTCTGGGCCTGGCGCACCAGGCGATTAGCTACCTGGCGCCTCTGGCGAGCTACGCGGCGCGCGAAACGCTGCACCGGCGCGCCCTGGGCGCCTCTCCGAACGATCCTGAGGTGCTGAACCACGCGGGCCAGTTCTGCGCGGAGGTCGGCCGGCTTGGCGATGCGCTGGGGCACGCGCGCCAGGCGCTGACCCTGGATCCCCTCTATTGGCCGGCGGCGCAATGGTACGCCGGCATGCTGGACGCACGCGGCTGCCACGACGAGACGCCGGAGCTCTGGGACGCCTATATGGCCCGCTGGCCCGACGTGGAGCCGCTGGCCGGCGAGGCCATTGCGGCGGCGGCCAACGCAGGAGATTGGGATCGCCTGGAACTCGTGGCCGAGACTAGTCGTCTGCGCGGCCTCGACAGTCCACCATTTCAGGCGTTCGTGGACGGCCAGCGGAACCGTCGTCTCCGCGACCCGCGCCTCCTGCAGGCTCATCGCGAGATCGTCGCGGCCAAGCTGGCGCAGGACGGTCGGCTCGCCCTGGCTGACATCGTGCGGCTCTACGATCTCGGGGCTCCCGACGAGGCCTTCGAGGCGGCGGAGTGGGCCTCGTTCGCTCACCTGTTCGAGGCTGACGGCCAGGTGGTCGGCCGCTGGACGCCGGCGATTTTGTTCGTCGCGGCGAACCGTCCGATGATCGCAGACCGCCGCTTTATCAGCCTGTGCGCGAAACTCGGGCTGGCCTCGTACTGGGCCTCCACCGGCCGCTGGCCCGACTGCGCCGACGATCCTGGGCTGCCCTACGACTTTAGAGCCGAGTGCCGGCGGCCTCTCGGCGCCGGCGGGCGTCAACGACAGAGTTTCTGACGTCCGCTTCGGGGCGCTACTCCAATGTCCGCAACTGGCGGATTGTGTTGAAAAAGGCGGGTTGAAGCCGTGATGTGGCGCTGATTCACTTCCTTTGCAGGAAGGAGAGTCGGCCATGATGGGTGATCGTCGGATCGATCCAGCGGTAGTAGCGCTTCTTGGCCCGCTCGAACGGCCCGAACCGCTCCGGAAGATCCCTCCAGCGAGCGCCTGATCGAGTCATCCACAACAGCGCGTCGAGGAACAGCCGACCATCGCTGCGCGGTCCCCGCTTGCCCTTGCGGC
>JAYVDG010000628.1:0-3144 GCA_043749525.1 Phenylobacterium sp. | reverse complement strand
TGCCCACCACATTGGCGCGGGGAACGCGGACGTCGGTGAAGAAGACGTCGTTCTGGATGTGCTCCCCCGACAGCATCAGGATCGGCCGCACCTCGACGCCGGGGGTGGTCATGTCGATCAGCAGGAAGGTGATCCCCTGCTGGCGGATGCCCTCGTTGGAGGTGCGCACCAGGCAGAAAATCCAGTTGGCGACATTGGCGTGGGTCGTCCACAGCTTGTGGCCATTGCAGATGAAGTCGTCGCCGTCGGCCACCGCGCTCATCTGCAGGGAGGCGAGGTCGGAGCCCGAGGCGGGCTCGGAATAGCCCTGGCACCACTGGTGCTCGCCGCTCAGCATGCGGGGCAGGTAGTGGTCCTTCTGTTCCGCGCTGCCGTGGCCGATCAGCACCGGGCCGCACATGCCGATGCCCATGGGCGACAGAGGCGGGGCGCCGGCCTGGGCCAGCTCGCTGGCGAAGATGTAGCGCTGGGCCGCGCTCCAGCCACAGCCGCCGTGCTCAACGGGCCAGGCCGGCGCCGCCCAGCCGCGCGTGTGCAGGATCGCCTGCCATTCCGTGGCCAGGTCGTGGGGGGCGTAGACGCTGGTCATCAGCCGGCTGGTCCGGGCCATCTGCGGCGTCAGTTCGGCGTCCAGGAAGGCTCGCACCTCGTCGCGGAAGGCCAGATCGCTCGGGCTCCAGGTCACATGCATCGGTCGCCTCCCATGGCTCTTTGCCGGGGAGGATGCACAGGTGACGGCCCGGCAACCTAGTCGCGGATCAAGAGCGCGATCAGGGCGTCCGCGTGCCGCTCGATCTCGCCTTCGTCGGACATGTCGACGCCATAGGCGTGGCGCACCTCGCCGGCCAGGGTGAAGGGCGACTGGGCGGCGGCCGACAGCATGTAGATCAGATTGCGCATCGGCACGCGGGGCAGGTGGCCCTGGTCCATCAGGGTCTGCAGCAGGCGCGCCATGCCCCGGTGCTGGGGTCCGACGATGTTGTCGGCGATCCAGGCGACGCGATCGGACTCGCCGATGGCCTCCTGCACCATGATGCGGGCATGCTCGGGATGGCGGGCGCAGTAGCGGACGTAGTCGCGCAGGGTGGCCTTGAACCGGTCCAGCGGCGGCAGGCCCCGGGTGGTCCGCCAGCCGGCGGCCATGTGGGCGTTCATGTGGACGATGAGGCGGGCCAGGGCCGCGCGCCAGAGGGTCGCCTTGTCGGAATAGTGGTAGCGGAGCAGGCTGTGCTCGACCCCGGCCAGGGCCGCGATGTCGCGCACGGCCGAGCCCTCGAAGCCACGCTCGGAGAACACCTTCAGGGCCGCGTCCAGAATGGCGCTGCGGGTCTCCTCCACCGGCCGCGCGGTGCGCGCCGGGCGGCCTCGGGGACGGGTGGCAAGCGCGGTCATGCGATGATTATTGCCCAGTTGGACTAAAATAGCTAGGGTCGCGCCAACAACGCGGGAGGACGCATCGATGACCCAGGCCTGGATGGACAAATCCCTGTCGCCGGACCATCGCGCCAAGCTGCTCATCGCCCAGCTGACCCTGGATGAGATGATCGCCCTGGTGCACGGGCCGATGCCGGCCATGATCACCCCGCCTCCCGCCGACGCGGCCATGGGCGCGGGCTACATCTCCGGGATCGAACGCCTGGGCATTCCGCCGCTGAACGAGACCGACGCCAGCCTGGGCATCGCCAACCCGCGCCAGGTGCGCAAGGGCGACGGCGCCACCGGCCTGCCGTCCGGCCTGTCGCTCGCCTCCAGCTGGGACCCGGAACTGGCCCACGCGGCGGGCGTGATGGTGGGCGCCGAGGCCCGCGACAAGGGCTTCAATGTCCTGCTGGGTGGCGGCGCCAACCTGACCCGCGAGCCGCGCTGCGGGCGCAATTTCGAATATCTGGGCGAGGATCCGCTGCTGGCCGGGGTGATGGTGGGGGAGGCCATCAAGGGCGCCCAGTCCAACGACATCGTCTGCACCCTGAAGCACTTCGCCCTCAACGATCAGGAGACCTGCCGCCACGTGGTGGACGCCCGCATCGACGAGGGCGCCCTGCGCGAGAGCGACCTGCTGGCCTTCCAGATCGCGATCGAGCGCGGCGATCCCGGCTCGGTGATGTGCGCCTACAACAAGGTCAACGGCGAGTGGGCGGGTGAGAACGAATTCCTGCTGACCCAGGTGCTGAAGCGCGACTGGGGTTACCGCGGCTGGGTGATGAGCGACTGGGGCGCGGTGCACTCCACCGCCAAGGCGGTGATGGCGGGCCTCGACCAGGAGAGCGGCGAGCAACTGGACAAGCAGATCTATTTCGGCGCGCCGCTGAAGGAGGCCGTGGAGCAGGGCGAGGTGCCCTTCGAGCGGCTGACCGACATGGTCCACCGCATCCTGCGCAGCCTGTTCGACAAGGGGGTGTTCGATAACCCCGCCGCCAAGCGCCCGACCGACTACGCCGCCAACGCCCGCGTGGCACAGGCCGCCGCCGAGGCCGGGACCGTGCTGCTGAAGAACGACGGCGTGCTGCCGCTGTCGGCCTCCATCCGCAAGATCGCGGTGATCGGCGCCCATGCGGACAAGGGTGTGATGTCCGGCGGCGGCTCGTCCCAGGTGATCCCGGTGGGCGGCCCTGGCCACGAGATTGAGGTGGCCGGCCTGGCCGGCGCCTTCGCCAAGGTCACCTATCACCCCTCGGCGCCGGTGACGGCGATCCGCGAGATGACCCGCAACACCGCCGTGACCTTCGTCTCCGGGGAAGACCCCGCCGAGGCGGCTGCGGCGGCCAAGGACGCCGACGTCGCCATCGTCTTCGCCGACCAGTGGGCGACGGAGGCCGAGGACCTGCCCAGCCTGTCCCTGCCGGGCGATCAGGACGCGCTGATCGCCGCCGTCGCCGCCGCCAACCCCAAGACCGTGGTGGTGCTGGAGACTGGGACCCCGGTGCTGATGCCCTGGCTGGAGGACGTGAACGCCGTGCTGGAGGCCTGGTACCCTGGCACCCGCGGCGGCGAGGCCATGGCCAACATCCTGTTCGGCGCGGTCAATCCGTCGGGCCGCCTGCCCATGAGCTTCCCGCGCGGGGTTGAGGACCTGGTCCGCCCGGAAATCCCGGGCCAGATCTTCGGGCCGCCGGTCGAAGGCCGTACGCTTCCCACCACCCGCCC
>JAYVDG010000627.1:0-3144 GCA_043749525.1 Phenylobacterium sp. | reverse complement strand
AAGATGACGGAGGCCCGCGACAAGCGGCCCTCGGAAATCTCCGGCGGCATGAAGCAGCGGGTCGGCATCGCCCGGGCGCTCGCCATGCAGCCCAAGGTCCTCTTGCTGGACGAACCCTTCGGCGCCCTGGACGCCCTGACCCGCGCCCACCTGCAGGACAGTGTCATGGAGATTCAGACGGCCCTGAAGAACACGGTCCTGATGATCACCCACGATGTCGACGAGGCGGTGCTGCTGTCGGACCGCATCGTGATGATGACCAACGGTCCCCGCGCCGGGATCGGCCAGATCCTGCGCGTGGACCTGGCCCGTCCCCGCGACCGGCTCGCGGTCGCCGGGAACCCGACCTACATCGGCGCCCGCGCCTCGGTGATCGAGTTCCTTTACGCGCGGCGAGCGGCTTAAGCCGTCAGCATCACCTTGCCCACGTGCGCCCCGCCTTCGAGGTGGGCGTGGGCCTTGCCGGCTTCGGCGAGGGGGAAGACAGCGTCGATCTGCGGCTTGAGCTTGCCGGCCTCGACCCAGGGCCAGACGGTGGCCTCCACGGCCGCGGCCAGCCGGGCCTTCTCGTCGGGGCTGCGGGGCCGCAGGGTCGAGCCAGTGACCGTGGCCCGTTTCATCATCAGCTTGCCGATGGGGAGGGGAACCTCGCCGCCGCCCAGGCTGGCGATGAACACGATGCGGCCGCCGGTCTTCAGCGCGTCCAAGCCCTTGGCGAAATAGTCGCCCCCGACCATGTCGAGGATCACATCGACCCCGCCTTCGCGCTTGGCGACCTCGCCGAAGTCCTCGGCCGTGGTGTCCACCACCACATCGGCGCCGAGCGCCTTGGCCTGGGCGGCCTTGTCGGCGCCGCGGGCCGTGGCGATCACCTTGGCGCCGGCGGCCTTGGCCATCTGGATCGCCGTGGTGCCGATGCCGGAGGTCGCACCGTGCACCATGAAGGTCTCGCCGGCCTTCAGGGCCCCGTGCTCGAAGACGTTGGCGAAGACGGTGAACACGGTCTCCGGCAGGGCCGCGGCCTCCAGCAGGCTCAGGCCCTTGGGGATCGGCAGGGCGTGGCGGGCGTCCACCACCGCATATTCGGCATAGCCGCCGCCGCCCAGCAGGGCGGTGACCTGGTCGCCGGCCTTCCAGCGGCCCGCGCCGGTGACCACCTCACCGGAAACCTCCAGGCCCATGGTGTCGGGCGAACCGGGGGGCGGGGGATAGAAGCCCATGCGCTGGATCAGGTCGGGGCGGTTCACCCCAGCATGGGCGACCTTGATCAAGATCTGGCCGGGACCGGCCTCCGGGCGGGGAATCTGCACCGCCTTCATATCGGCCGCGGAGCCCTTGCCGCCCTCGACGGCGATCGCCGTCATCTCTGTCTGGCTCATCCTGTGGCCTCCCTGGTCTTGCTTACGGGTGTCGTTGGGGGTTCAGATAGGCGCAGAAACGGAACCGGCAAAGGGAGGTTCTCCATGGAGGAACCCGCAGAGGTTCGGATCAGCCGTGGCCAACGGCTGACGGAAGCGGTCCGCGAGGACCTCGAGCTCTACGGCGTCACCGAGCTCGAGGAGCGTATCGAGATGCTGCAGGCGGAGATCGCCCGCTGCCAGGCGCAGATTGAAAAGAAGAAGGCGGGCCGACAGGCGGCTGACGCGCTCTTTGGATCTCCCCCCGATTAGGGGGCGGTTAGGGCCTGGTTAGGCATAAGGGGGCGTATCTGTCGCACACGGAGCGGGTTTGGCACGGCGGTTGCAGCAGCTAGGACCAGACGGCGCATCTGGGCGCGGACGAATTTAAGTCGGGGACTTTGTGGTCATGAGCGATGGAAACCTGCCGGCGGCAGCCTGGCGCGCGGACGTCATCCAGGATTTCGCGCGTTCCGAGCTGTTCGACCGCACCTTCCAGGAGGGCATGGACCTCGTCGAGGAGACCGCCGGCTATCTGGACGGCTCCGGGCGCCAGGAATCCAAGCTGCTCTCCCGCAACGCGGCGCTGGCCTATGCCGGCGAGAGCATGCGACTCACCACCCGGCTGATGCAGGTGGCCTCCTGGCTGCTGGTGCAGCGGGCCGTGCGCGAGGGCGACATGCCCCCCGAGGGCGCCTGCGACGAACGCTATCGCCTGGGGGCCGAGGATGTCTGCCGCCCCGGCCACGACACCGCCGAAGACCTGCCCAGCGGCCTTCTGCTGCTGCTGGACCGCTCCGAGCGCCTCTATGAGCGGGTCCGCCACCTGGACCGCCGCATGTATATCGAAGACACCGACGTCGAGACCCCGAACCCGGTGCAGTCCCAGTTCGACCGCCTGCGGACAGCTTTCGGGGGCTGAGCCCGGCGAGCCGGATCAGGAAAAGTGGGAACCGGTTTTCCGCCCGGATCCCGCGCAGCTTCAAACCGCCCGACATTCAGACAGCAAAAAACGCCGCGTGATCCACGCGGCGTTTTTCTTGTGACCGTAGGGCTGCGCGCCGTCTTCGGCGCGCGACCACTTACTTGCGGGTGAAGGCGCCGAACTTGGCGTTGAAGCGCGAGACGCGACCGCCACGGTCCAGCAGCTGCTGGTTGCCGCCGGTCCAGGCCGGGTGCGTCTTCGGATCGATATCCAGATTCAGGGTCGCGCCCTCTTTCCCATAGGTGGAGCGCGTCTGGTAGGTGGTGCCGTCGACCATCACCACATTGATGAAGTGGTAGTCGGGGTGGGTGTCTTGTTTCATCGCGCGGGCATCCGACGTAAAGGAGCGGCCATAGAATAATCGCTCCGCCGGCTAGGCGGATCGAACGGAGCCGCGCCTATACAGGAAAAGGCGGGGCAAGAGCAAGGGCGCGGGTTTTCATGAGTGATTTTGGGTCTGGGCCGGCTGTCGAGGGCCGACCGACCGTGGGTGCGTCTCTCGCCCAGGATATCTCCGACGCCGCCGCCCAGCGGGCCAAGAGCCGCAACATCAAGCCGTTGGCTGCGCTGACTCCCTTCCTGAAGGCCCACCTGGGCGATGTCGGCTTGGCCGGGGTGTTCCTGGTCACGGCGGCCGCCTCCACCCTGGGGCTGTCGGGCGCCGTGCGCCTGCTGGTGGACCACCTGACCAAGGCCCGCACCAATGCGGCGTCCGTGGACCAGTGGTTCTGGCTGCTGGGGGTGGTGGCCGTCGCCTTGGCG
>JAYVDG010000626.1:0-8617 GCA_043749525.1 Phenylobacterium sp. | reverse complement strand
GTCGCTGGCGCCCGCCAAATCGAAGGTCCAGCGGGTCAGGCGCGCGGCGGTGCGCAGTCCGGGCGAGCCATCGGCCATGGGGAACAGCGGGGCGGCGTCATAGCGGGCCACCTCGGCGACGATCTTGCCGTCCACCTCATGGGCGTTCATCGGGTGGAAGACGTAGCAGGCCGGCACGTTGAACCAGCGGATGGTGGAGACATCGGCGTCGCGGCGCATGACGCCCACATGGCCGCCCTTCTCAGGCTCCCAGGCATAGGCCGGCAGGCCCTTCATGGCGCGTTCGAGACTGGCGGTCAGCGGCAGGACCGGGAACAGCACGTAGTTCTCGGTGACCAGGAAGTCGTGGATCATCGCCGAATAAGGCGCCTGGAAGTCCGAGCGGCGGGTGACCACACCGTTCTTATCGGTGACCCCGTAGCTCATCCCGGCCGACAGCGGCATCTCGCCGACGCCATAGCCGAACCAGACCATCTCGCCGGTCTTGGGGTCGATCTTCGGGTGGGCAGTGACCTTGCCCTTGTACTGCTCGGCGTAGCCCTTGGGGGCCATGGTCCCGGCGGCGACCTCGAAGGGCATGTGGCCCTCTTCAAGGGCCAGCAGGCGCCCAGCGTGCCAGAGGATATTGGTGTTGGCCACGCCGCCGTCCTTGCCGGCCGCCAGCGGGTCGCTGAGCATGGGGTTGAAGCCCGCGAACAGCGAGCGGCCGTGCTCGTGCTCCAGCTCCCACTTGGGCGTGCGGACATAGCGGTTGCGATAGCTGACCTTGCCGTCCGCCACCCGGAAGCCGTGCAGCATGCCGTCGCCCGTGAACCAGTGATAGTTGGGGTCGATGGGCTGGAACTGCGGGTTGGGCCCGGTGCGGTAGAGAGTGCCGCGCAGGCCCGCCGGGATCTCGCCGGTGACCGGCAGATCGAAGTCGTCCTCCGACCGCACCGGGGCGAAGTTGCCCGACAGATAGGGATTGATGCGAACCTCGCCGTCCATGGCGTGTCTCCCTTGAAGAGCCGGTTCAGGCCGGCGTGATGATGTGGCCGTCCTGGGGGCGCACGCGACCCTCCAGGACCATGTGATAGGCGTCGGTCAGGCCCTGCTGGCCCTGGTGCTGGACCAGGTTCAGCCAGGCGCTGTCGGCGACGAAGGCCCGCAGGCCATTGTCGAAGCGGGTCTCCACCTCGCCCGGTCCCCAGTCGCTCATGCGCTTGCGGATCTGGTCGGGGGCGAAGAAGAGGGTGGGAGTCGGGCCAGAAATGGCGCGGTCTTCGCGTCCGGCTTCCCAGTGGGTGGCGCCGACGATGATGCTACGCGCCAGGGCCTCGCCGAGCGCCGCATGGACCTTGGCGGTGGTGGTGCGGTCGCCGGCGAAATCGACGAAGGCGGCGGGTCCCTTGGTCTTCAGCGAGGCGACCTCGCCATAGGTCAGGACCTTGTCGTAGAGGCCGAGGCCTACGATCGACTTGGCGTTGGCAGGCGAGGTCAGGCCGATGACTTCGCGGCCGCGGGCCTTGGCGAACCAGGCCAGGCCCAGTGCGGTCTTGCTGGAGGCGCTGGAGAGCACAAGCGAGGTCAAAGCCGCGTCCGCGCCCAGGAAGTCATCCAGCAGGAAGCTGGTCATCAGCAGGGGCCGCAGCAGGGCGCGGTGGTCGTCCAGGGGATCGGCGGGCGCCTCGTTATAGGCGTTGTAGGTGGGGGGTAGCTCGGCGCGGCGCGGCGCGCGGTCGACGAAACCGGTGCGGCCCTTCTCCAGCTGCATCACAAAGCTGGTAGACATCGGCAGGTAGCCGAACAGGCGAAGGCCCACCGGCACGTCGGGCGCCTTGGACTCCGTCACGGTGGCGAAGCCCCAGACCGGAATGCGGCCCAGGCCGTCCGGCGCTGGGAAGAACTTCCAGTAGCCGAAGGCGTCGCCCATCAGGCCGTAGGTGACGTTGTTGGCGGTGAAGGAGAAGCGCTCGACCTCAAGGCGGACCTCGCCGTCGGCCAGGGGCGGCGGCTCGGAGGGGACAATCTGCGCCTTGCGCAGGTCCTTGCGGTCCACCAGCAGGTCCCAGGCGGTCATCGATTCCATCCCTTTTGTTTCTTACGTTGTAAATTTATTGCGTAAGAGGTAACGCCTTGCAAGCAGTTTGTTTGCTAGAGTTCCCGGTATGCCCCGCGTCCTGTCTGAAACCGATGTCGCCGACTTCCGCGAACGCCTGTGCGAGGCGGCCGAGAAGCTGTTCGCCGAGCGTGGCCCCGAGGCGGTGACCATGCGCCAGCTTGCCTCCGAGCTCGGCGTCAGCCCCATGACCCCCTACCGCTACTTCGCCGACAAGGAGGACATCCTGGCGGCCGTGCGGACCAACGGCTTCAACCGTTTCGCCCAGGCCCTGGAAGACGCCTACGCCAACGCCCAGGGCGCGCGGGCCAAGGGCGCAGCCGTCGGCGAAGCCTATCTGAATTTCGCCTTCGAACACCCGCAGACCTACAAGCTGATGTTCGACCTTGATCAGCCGCACGCCGAAAACTATCCCGACCTGGTGGCGGCCGGCCATCGGGCCCACGGCACCCAGACCCAGTATGTGAAGACCCTGGTGGCCGAGGGCGTGCTGCAGGGCGACCCCGAGGAAATCGGCAAGATGTTCTGGGCCGCCGCCCACGGGGCCGTGGGGCTGGAACTGGCCGGCAAGCTGCCGCCCGGCGCGGCCCGCGAACTGCACCGCCACCTGAACGGCGCCCTGGCCCGGGGCCTTCGCCCGTAAGGCTTGACCGCCCCTGCGTCACGAGCCGACCTTCCCCACAACAACAGGGGAAGCGCACGTGGCCGAGATCCAACCCTTCGAAGTCGCCTGGAGCGAGGCCGACGTCCAGGCCGTGCTGGACCAGGTGCACGCCTATCCCTGGCCGCCGATCCCCGAGGTTCTGGACGGCTGGGCCTATGGCTGTGACGCGGGATACTTGAAGGCCCTCTGCGAGCACTGGACCGAACGCTACGATTGGCGCTCGGCCATGGCCGACCTCAACCGCTTCCCGCAGTTCACGGCCCGGGTCGAGGACTACGACCTGCACTTCCTGCGCGTGATCGGCGAGGCCGGGGGCAAGCGGCCCCTGCTGGTCACCCACGGCTGGCCGGGCTCGCACTACGAGTTCTGGGGCGCCATCGAAAAGCTGGCCTTCCCGTCGCGGTTCGGCGGCGATCCCAAGGACGCCTTCGACTTGGTGGTCCCGTCCCTGCCCGGGTTCGGCTTCTCGTCCAAGCCGACCAAGCCGATCGGCCCGCGCACCACGGCGCGGCTGTTCAACACCCTGATGACGCAGGTTCTCGGCTACCCCAGCTACATTGCCCAGGGCGGCGACTGGGGGGCCATGGTAACTTCGTGGCTCGGCCGCGACCACGGCCAGACGGTGCGGGCCATCCACCTGAACATGATGGCCTTCCGGCCCTTCGGCGGACCGCAGACCCCCGACGAGATCGCCTGGCTCACCCGCCAGGGCGCCATGATGGACGTGATGGGCGCCTATTTCCGCCTGCAGGCCTCCAAACCCCAATCCCTGGCCTGGATGGGGGCGGGCAATCCGGTGGGCCAGGCGGCCTGGATCGCCGAGCGATTCCACGACTGGTCGGACCTGCGGCAGAAGCCGCTGGACGTGGTCCACCCCAAGGACCGGATGCTCACCAACATCATGATCTATGTGATGACGGACAGCTTCGCGACCGGCGCCTGGTACCATCGCGGCCTGCTGGAGGAAGGCGGGATCGCCTTCAAGGAGGGCGAGCGCTGCGAGACGCCCACGAGCTTCGCCAACTTCCCCGGCGAGCCGCTCTACACCGCCCCGCCTCGGACCTGGGCCGACCGCGCCTACAACATCAGCCGCTGGACCGAGATGCCCCGCGGCGGGCACTTCGCGGCCATGGAGGAGCCGGACCTGTTCGTCGCCGACGTGCGGGCGTGGGGAAAGGGCGTCTAGCTCTTCCCAACTCTGGGGGATCGGTTCTATTCGGCGGATGGCCCGATACGAGTTCGCTTCCGACAACACCGCCCCCGCCACACCCGAGGCGATGAACGCCCTGGTGGCCGCCAATAGCGGCGTCACCTCCGGCTACGGCTCCGACCACATCACCAAGGCCGGGGCCGACGCGGTCCGCGCCCTGCTGGACACTGACGCCGCCGTACGGTTCGTGGCGTCGGGTACGGCGGCCAACGCCATCTCGCTGGCGGCTCTGTGCCAGCCATTCGAGGGCGTGCTGTGTCACGAGCATTCCCACGTCGCCACTGACGAAACCGGCGCCCCGGGCTTCTTCGGCCACGGCCTGGGGATCATCGGCCTGCCGGGCGCCTCGGGACGCATCGACCCGGCGGGCCTGACCGCGCCGCTCGCCGCCCCGGACCAGCCGCACTGGCAGGCGCCCGCGGCCCTGTCGGTCACCAACACCACCGAGTATGGGACCCTCTATTCCGTCACCGACCTGAAGGCCTTGATCGATCCGGTGAAGGCCAAGGGCTACCGGGTCCACTTCGACGGGGCGCGGCTGGCCAATGCGGCGGCGTCGGGCTTCGACCTCAAGGCCATCAAGGACCTGGGGATCGACATCCTGGTGGTGGGCGGCACCAAGTCGGGCATGACGCCGTCGGAGGCGGTGGTGATCTTCGACCCCGCCCTGGAGCGTCGCCTGGACGCGCGGCTCAAGCAGTCGGGGCAACTGCCCTCCAAGGGCCGGTTCTACGCCGCGCCCTTCATCGGCATGCTGGAGGGCGGCGCCTTCGTTCGCCACGCCGCCCACGCCAACGCCATGGCCAAGCGGCTGGCCGCCCTGATGCCCTTCCCCATCGCCCATCCAGTAGAGGCCAATGCGGTGTTCGTGGAGATGGATGAGCCGACCCTGCAGCGGCTGCACGCCGCCGGCTGGTTCGTCTACCGGTTTATCGACGGGTCGGTGCGCTTCATGTGTTCCTGGGCCACCACGGCCGAGGCCGTGGACGAGCTGGGCGCGACCCTTAAGGCGCTACGCTAGCCGGTAACACCGCCTGTAATAACCTCCATTCTCGAGACAATCCGTCGCTGTGACGGGGCGAGATGTGTGACAGTTGTGCCGCAACTCGCCACATTTCAGCAATAATTTGACGCCGCTCGTCACAATTGTGACGTCAACGTCTTGTGGCCCGCCTCGCCTGCTGGTCCGTTGGGGCATCCTCAGATCGCCGGTCTGCATGCGTCGGGCTCCGACGCTGCGCCATGCACCCCGCGATCCGACGTCCCCCACGGCCTCGGCCTCAATTGAGAGACTTCATGAACAGCTTCCTCCGAACCGCCCTGCTGGGCTCGGTCGCCGCCGCCAGCCTGGCCGCGCCGCACTTCGCCTTCGCCCAGACCGCCGGCCAAGCGGTCGACGTCGAGGAAGTGGTGGTCACCGGGTCGCGCATTCGCCGCGACACCTTTAGCGCCCCGGTGCCGCTGTCGGTGATCACCGGCGAACAGATTCGCCAGTCAGGCAACGTGTCCCTGGCCGAGACCCTGCTGGACATTCCGACCATCAACGCCGCCACGAATGCGCAGAATTCCGCTGGCACGCTGTACCTGGCCGGCCAAGCCCGCGCTGACATCCGAGGCCTAGGCCCCAGCCGCACCCTGGTGCTGATGGACGGGCGCCGCATCGTCTTCTCCGACGCCTCCTCGCCCGCCGTCGATCTGAACCTGATCCCCTCGCTGATGGTCGAGCGCATCGAGACCGTCGCTGGCGGCGCCTCTGCGGTCTACGGCTCGGAAGCCATCGCCGGCGTCGTCAATATTCTGATGAAGAAGTCCTTTGACGGCGTCGAGCTCGACGCTCAGGCCGGGATTTCCCAGGAAAGCGACGGACAAGAATTCCGCCTTGCCGGCCTCTATGGCGGCAAGTTCATGGACGATCGCCTGAACATCCTGATCGGCGGGGAAATCTCGCGGCAGGAACCGATCATGCAGGTCGACCGCGACTGGGCCTATCCGGGCATCCGCCGCAACACCCTGGCCAGCCCCCAGACGATCATCCCGCAGAGCAAGTCTAACACCTCGCCCTACGCCACCTTCCAGCTCATCGGCGGCGCCCTGGGCACGGCGCGCTCGGTGACCCTCGACGTCCGAAACCCCACCCAGGTGACCCGCACCTCGGCGGCCTGCTCGACGGCCACGGTCCAGCCGACCTGCCAGGACGACGCCCTGTTCTATTCGCAGATTTACAATTCGCTGCAGGCCAAGTCCTCGCGCGGGATCGTGCGGTCCTACGTCGACTATCAGCTGACGGACAACATCAAGGCCTTCGCCGACCTCAGCTACGCCGCCGTCGACGGCTACACCATCGCGCAACCGCCGTTCTCGAGCGCAGTCGGCGGCGGCACCATGCCCGTGACTCTCAAGGGCGATAACGCCTACCTCAACGGCGGCGGCGCCACCGCCGCGGCCCTTCGCGCCGAATGGCTGGCCGCCGGCAAGACCTTCACCCAGGGCTCCACGGCGCAGGTCGGCAAGTTCTGGCGGGAGTTCGGTGGTCGCGACGTGAAGTCCGAGCGCACCACTCTGCGTCTGGTGGGGGGCATGGAGGGCAAGTTCGCCGCCTTTGATCGTGACTTCAACTGGGACTGGTACGCGCAGTACGGCAAGACCACGGGCAAGACGACCTCCTACGCTCAGCCCAATATCGCCCGGGTCCAGGGCGCCACGGACGCGATCCTGGTGGGAGGCGCGATCGTCTGCCGCGACGTGACTCTCCGCGCCGCCGGCTGCGTGCCGTGGGATCTGGTCAACGGCGCCTCCCAGGAGGCGGTCAACTACGCCGCCGCCCAGTCGGTCACCGACCAGGAAGTCAAGCAGACCGTGGTGGCGGCCAACATCACCACCAACCTGTTTGAACTTCCGGCTGGTCCCGTCGGCTTCGCCATGGGCGGCGAGTATCGCAAGGAACAGAGCCGCTTCGTGCAGGATGCCCTGGGCGCGAGCGGCGCCCTGTTCATCAACGCGATCGGCACACGCGCCGGCGAGTACGACACCCGTGAAGGCTATGCAGAGCTTCGCGTTCCGATCCTGAAGGACGTGTTCCTGGCGAACGAGCTGACCGTCGAGATCGCCGGTCGCGCCGCCGACTACTCCACCATCGGCAAGACCAACCAGTACCGGGTCGCCGCGGAGTGGGCGCCGGTTAAGGATATCCGGTTCCGCGCCTCGCAAGGCACGGCCGTCCGCGCGCCGAACATCGTCGAGCTGTTCTCGCCCCAGAGCCGCAACTTTAGCGGCTCGTCGATCGACCCCTGCGACAAGGACGCCTACGCCGTCGCCACCGCCGCCCAGAAGGCCGCCCGCAACGTGAACTGCGCGGCGGCGATCTCGGGGTATAACCCCGCGACTTTCGTCTCCAACTTCGGCACGGGTCGCCCGTCCCTGCCGCTGCTGCAAGGCGGAAACCCGAACCTTGGTCCGGAAACCGCGAACACCTATCAGGTGGGCGTGGTGGTAGAGCCGCGCTTCATCCCCAACCTTTCGATGTCGCTCGACTTCTTCAAGTACAACATCGAGGACCAAGTCGGGTCTGTGCCCCTGGCCACATTGCTTGGCGCTCTTTGCTACGACTCGGCCGCCCCCTACGCCGGTAACACCTTCTGCGCCCAGATCCGTCGTGACCCGACCGGGACCGGCGGCGGCGGCGTGCCCGGTGGCGTGATCGAAGTCACCTCCGTCAGTCAGAACGTGGCCAAGGTGAAGGTCGAAGGCTACGACGCCTCGGTTCAGTATGGATTCCACACAGCAGACCTGCTGGATAAGGACTACGGCAGCTTCTCCTTCCGTGTCGACGCGACCTGGATGTACCGCTGGGCCCTGCAGGGCCTGCCGGGCCAAGCCTATACCCAACTCGCCAACACCATCACCAACGCCACGCCGGAGTGGAAGGCGCAGGGGACGGTGCAGTGGACGTATCAAGACTTCGGGATCAGCTGGACCACCCACTATATCGGGTCCATGGCCGCGACGACCTCGTTCACCCCGAGCGGTCTGTCGCCCTACTATACCGGCGATTACTACAGCCATGATCTGCGGGGCCGCTACGCGTTGAACGACAAGATGGACCTGCGCGCCGGCGTCCTGAACATCACCAACGAGACCCCGCCCTACCTGCCCGAGACCTTCACCGGCACGGGCGTCGGTTCATCGACCTTCGACAACCGTGGTCGCTACTTCTTCGTGGGTGCGACCTTCCGCTACTAGAGCTGAGAGCCACGGGCCGCCCTTGCGGGGGCCTGATCTGAGAACCCGCCGGCGCGCCGGCGGGTTTTTCATATCAGGCCGCCAGCCAGGCCAGCACCTCGGGCCAGTGCTTGTGGGGCAGGAAGTGGCCGGACCCGGGGAAGGTGCGGACGCTCTGTTCCCGGCCGTTCAGCCAAGCGGTGACGTCGCCGATGCTGGCCATGGGGTCTTCGTCGCCGTGCCAGACGGTGATCGGGGCGGTCAGGCGGGTGAGATCGAGGGTGGGGCTGCGGGCCGAGCACTTGATCTCGTCGGCGATGCCACGGCTGGTGAGCGCCAGCGACTCCGA
This sequence comes from Phenylobacterium sp., assembly GCA_043749525.1. Lineage (GTDB taxonomy): Bacteria > Pseudomonadota > Alphaproteobacteria > Caulobacterales > Caulobacteraceae > Phenylobacterium. Next base: position 78 of record JAYVDG010000626.1, on the reverse strand, counting down.
GATGTAGTCGACGATGAACTCCAGCACGCCCGGTTGGGTGCGCAGATAGGCCGCATCGCCGGGGCCCGAGGCCGCGGC
>JAYVDG010000625.1:0-3160 GCA_043749525.1 Phenylobacterium sp. | reverse complement strand
CCCAGGTGCTCTTTCGGCGTCACGTAGCAGAGCATCGCCGTGCCGAACCAGCCGATCATGGCGGCGCCGATGGCCGAGGTGATGTGGTCGTAGCCGGGAGCGACGTCGGTGGTCAGCGGGCCGAGGGTGTAGAACGGCGCCTCGCCGCAGACCTTCAGCTGCTTGTCCATGTTGGCCTTGATCTTGTGCATCGGCACGTGTCCGGGGCCCTCGATCATGGTCTGGACGCCGTGCTTCCAGGCCACCTGGGTCAGATCGCCCAGAGTCTCCAGCTCGGCGAACTGCGCCGCGTCATTGGCGTCGGCGATGGAGCCCGGCCGCAGGCCGTCGCCCAGGCTGAACGACACGTCGTAGGCCCGCATGATCTGGCAGATGTCCTCGAAGTGCTCGTAGAGGAAGTTCTCCTTGTGGTGGGCCAGGCACCACTTGGCCATGATCGAGCCGCCCCGCGACACGATTCCCGTCACCCGCTTGGCGGTCAGCGGCACATAGGACAGCCGCACCCCGGCGTGGATGGTGAAGTAGTCCACCCCCTGCTCGGCCTGCTCGATCAGGGTGTCGCGGAACACCTCCCAGGTCAGGTCCTCGGCGACCCCGTCCACCTTCTCCAGAGCCTGGTAGATCGGCACCGTCCCGATGGGCACGGGCGAGTTGCGGATGATCCAGTCGCGGATGTTGTGGATGTTGCGGCCGGTGGACAGGTCCATGACCGTGTCGGCCCCCCAGCGGATGGCCCAGACCATCTTATCCACCTCGTCGGCCACGGTGGAGAGCACCGCAGAGTTACCGATATTGGCGTTGATCTTCACCAGGAAATTGCGGCCGATGGCCATCGGCTCCAGCTCGGTGTGGTTGATATTGGCGGGGATGATGGCGCGGCCCCGGGCCACCTCGGAGCGCACGAACTCCGGCGTGCAGACATCCGGGATCTCGGCCCCGAAGTCCTCCCCGTCGCGGATGAAGCCGTCGCCTTCCTGGCGGCGCAGGTTCTCGCGGATGGCGACGTATTCCATCTCCGGGGTGATGATCCCCCGCCGCGCGTAGTCCATCTGGGTGACGCTTCCGGCGCCCTTGGCGCGGTAGACGCGGCGCCGGGCCTTGAACTCCGGCGCCAGGTGCTTTCCGCTCGCCCCACCGTTGTCCTCCGGCTTCACCGCGCGGGGATTGGCCACCAGTTCCACGTCACCGCGGGAGACCACCCAGGGCTCGCGCGTGCGCTCCAGGCCCTGCTCGATGTCGATGCGGGCGGCGGGGTCGGTATAGGGGCCGGACGGATCGTAGATCGTCACCGGCGGCTCGTTGGCGCTTGGGTGGACCGCCACCTCGCGGAACGGCACCCGGATGTCGGGCCACAGCAGGCCCGGCTGATAGACCTTGCGCGAGCCGGGACGCTCCCCGGTGGGGATCGCGCCATTGCTGGGGACGGGGGTTTGAGAGTTCATGTGCGGGCTCCTGCCTTGGGTAAGGAGACCCGGACGTGTCGCGTAGAGTGGTCGTGCGGAGGCGCCCGCGTTCCCTCCCTTCGCCGGCATGACCCGGATCAGGTTCGGCGGGTCGCGGGGACAAACCCGCCTCTCAGCCGCTGCGGCGACTCCCCGGAGAAGCAGCCACGCTACCGCGACCGCCCGACAAATGCCATCGTGTCGCGTTGATCTAGGAACCAAGCCAAGGATCGTCACGATGAACCGCCTGCTCCTCCTCCTCTTCGCCGCCGCGGCGCTCACCGCCGGCGCCTCCCAAGCCCTGGCGCAGGACCCCGCGCCCGGCCGTCAATGCTTCCGCGTCAGCCAGATGGACGGCCACCGGGTCGGCGACCCGAAGACCCTTTATGTCGGGGTGAGGAACCGGGACGTCTACCGGATCGACATGCACGGCGCCTGCCTGGCCGGCGCCGACATGGGCGATCCGCTGGTGATCGAGACGGTGGGCGGCACGGATCTGGTCTGCAAGCCCATCGACCTGGACCTCAAGGTCGCCGGGACCATCGGCCTGTCGCCGTGCATCGTGAAGTCGATCACCAAGCTGACCCCGCCGCAGATCGCCAGCCTGCCGCCCAAGCTGAAGCCGTAGGGGTCTCGCGACAGCCGAGCTCCGCGTGCTAGTCAGGGAGCTTAGGAGTTCCCCATGCACTTGGCCCGTTTCCCCCGCGCGCGGTTCGCGCACCTGCCCACGCCGTTGGAGCCCATGTCCAACCTCAGCGCCGCCCTGGGCGGTCCCGAGTTGTGGGTGAAGCGTGACGACTGCACCGGCCTGGCCGGCGGCGGCAACAAGACCCGCAAGCTGGAGTTCCTGCTGGGCGACGCCCTCGATCAGGGCTGCGACACCCTGGTGACGCAGGGGGCCGTGCAGTCCAACCACGTGCGCCAGACGGCCGCCGCCGCCGCTCGCTTCGGCCTGGCTTGCGAGATCATCCTGGAGGCGCGGACCGGCTCGAAAGCCGTCGACTACAACACCTCCGGCAACGTCCTGCTGGACCGCCTTCTGGGGGGCAAGCTGCGTAATGTGCCAGCCGGGACCGACATGAACGCCGAGCTGGCCAAGGTGGCCGACGAGGTCCGCGCCAAGGGCGGCGTGCCCTACATCATCCCCGGCGGCGGCTCCAACGCCATCGGCGCCCTGGGCTATGTGGATTGCGCCATCGAACTGGTGCGCCAGGCCGACGAGCAGGGCATCGTCATCGACCGGATCATCACCGCCACCGGCAGCGCCGGCACCCATGCGGGCCTGGTGGCGGGCCTGGCCCTCATCGGCGCCGACATCCCCATTCTCGGCATCGGTGTCCGCGCGCCCAAGGAGACCCAGGAGGCCAATGTCCACAAGCTGGCGGTCGAGACTGCGACCATGCTGGGCCATGGCGACCGCGTCACCCGCGAGATGACCGTCGCCGACTGCGACTATGTCGGCGCGGGCTACGGCCTGATCGACCAGGCGGTGATCGACGGTTTGAAACTGGTGGCCCGCACCGAGGCGCTGCTGCTGGACCCGGTCTATACCGGCAAGGCGATGAAGGGCCTGATCGCGCTCACCAAGGCCGGCGCCTTCAAGGACGAGACGGTGGTGTTCCTGCACACCGGCGGCGCCCAGGGGCTGTTCGGCTATGCCGGCGAACTGGAAGGAAACCTCGCATGAGCCTCGTCCTCGGCGTCCTCGGCGGCATGGG
>JAYVDG010000624.1:0-3161 GCA_043749525.1 Phenylobacterium sp. | reverse complement strand
GTCGAGGGGGGCGGAGACGCGCAGGGTGGTGATCTGGTTGCGGACCCGCTTGACCACCTGGAACCGGTGGCGATGGAAGATGAAGGTCTGACCGATCTTGGGGATCGTCTGGGCCTCGTGGATCACCAGGCCGGCGACGGTGACCGCGTCGTCATCGGGCAGGTCCCAGTCCATGGCGCGGTTCAGGTCGCGGATCGTCACCGAGCCGTCCACCACCACCGAGCCGTCGGGCTGGCGGCGCACGCCCTGGATGGCGCTGTCGTGCTCGTCGTCGATCTCGCCGACGATCTCTTCGAGGATATCCTCAAGGGTCACAAGGCCCTGCAGGGCGCCGTATTCGTCCACCACCAGGGCGAAGTGGCTCTGGCGCTTCAGGAAGGCGTTGAGCTGGTCCTTCAGGTTGGTGGTCTCGGGAATGAACCAGGGCTCGCGCAGGATGTCGTCGATGGCCAGCTTGTCCATCTTGCCGCCGGAATCGGCGATGGCCTGCAGCAGATCCTTGGCATGCAGCACGCCGACGATGTTCTCGGCGTCGCCGCGATAGAGCGGCACACGGGTGTGGGCGCTGGCCAGCATGGCGGTGACCACCTCGGCCGGCCCCAGGTCGGCGTCGATCATGGAGATCGACATGCGGTGGACCATCACCTCGCTGACATCCATGTCGGAGAGGTCGAGCACACCCCCCAGCATGCGCCGGTCGCGCTCCTCCACCAGGCCTTCGGAGTGGTGGTACTCTACCGCGCCGCGAATCTCCTCGTGGGCCGCCAGGACGTCGGTCTCCATGGACAGGTTCACCCCGAACGGCCGCAGGGTCTGGCGCACCACCCACTGGGCGCCGTTGGCCAGCGGCCCGAAGATGCGCACCACCCAATAGGTGGGGATCGACAGCGTCCGGGCGACGTCGTCGGCGCGGGCGATGGCGATGGACTTGGGCAGGATCTCGCTGAAGATCACGATCAGCACCGTCATGATGCCAGTGGCGATCAAGGCCCCTAAGGGGCCCGGGAAGGCCGTCGAGAGCGCGAGCGTCGTCAGCGCCGAGGCGCCGATATTGATGGCGTTGTTGGAGAGCAGGATGGCGCCGATCATCTTTTCCTGATCGGCCATCATGACGTTGACGCGCTTGGCGGCGCGGTCGCCTTCGCGTTCCAGCTGGTGCATCCGGCCGCGGCTGGCCGCTGTCATCGAGGTCTCCGCCGCCGAGATCAGGCCCGACAGGCTCAGCAGAGCGATCAGGATGGGGGCGAGACCCGCGAGGATCGCGATGACGCTCACGGTTGGGCTCCTTCGGAGACGAGGAAATCATGCACGGCCTGGGCGCTCACGTCCTTGGCCACGAAGGCGTCGCCGAGCGCGCGGGCCAGGATGAAGGTCAGCTTGCCGCCCTCCGCCTTCTTGTCCTGCCCCATGTGGCGGACCAGGGCCTGCGCGCCGAAGGGGGTGGACGCCACGGCGTTCATGCGGGTGGGCAGGCCGGCGGCGGCGATGGCGGCCTCGGCGCGCACCGCGTCCTGGGTCGAGCACAGGCCTTGCGCGGCGGAGAACCGGAAGGCTATGGCCGATCCTGCGGCCACGGCCTCGCCGTGCAGCAGGGCCTCGCCATAGCCGGTCTCGGCCTCCAGGGCGTGGCCGAAGGTGTGGCCGAGATTGAGCAGGGCGCGGCGGCCCGCCTCCTTCTCGTCCTCGATGACGATCTGCGCCTTCATTTCCACGGAACGCGCGACGGCGTGGGACAGGGCCTCGGGTTCGCGGGCCAGAACCGCGGCGGCGTTGACCTCCAGCCACTCGAAGAAGCTGAAGTCCCCCAGCAGGCCGTATTTGATCACCTCGGCATAGCCCGCGCGCATGTCGCGGTCGGTGAGGGTCGAGAGCACCTCGAGGTCGGCCAGCACCAGGCGCGGCTGGTGGAAGGCGCCCACCAGGTTCTTGCCACGCGGGGTGTCGATGGCGGTCTTGCCGCCCACGGAGCTGTCGACCTGGGCCAGCAGGGTGGTGGGGATTTGCACGAAGTCGATGCCGCGCTTGTAGATGGCGGCCGCGAACCCAGCGAGGTCGCCCACCACGCCGCCGCCGAAGGCCACGATCAGGTCGCCGCGATCCAGCTCCAGGGCCAGCAGCCGGTCGGACAGATCGGCCAGGCCCTCGAAGCTCTTGGTCTGTTCGCCAGGGCGCACGACGATGGCGGGGCAGGCGATGCCGGCGGCCTCCAGCGACGCCGTCAGCCGGGCGCCGTGCAGGGCCCAGACGGTTTCGTCGCTGACGACGGCGACGCGCCTGTTCGTCAGGAAAGGAGCGATCCGTGCGCCGGTCTCGTCCAGCAGGCCGCGCCCGATCACCACCTCATAGGAGCGGTCGCCCAGGCCGACGGGAACGATGCGGGGGCTCACTGGGGCGGATCCTCAGTCTTGGCCAGGTGGGCCGACAGGGCCTGGATCACCTGGTCGACGGTGACGTGGTGGGCGGCGTCGCCGGTCTCCACCATGACGTCGGAAAGTTCGTAGATCGGGTAGCGCTGGGCGGCCTGTTCCTGCAGCACGCTTATTGGGTCGCGGCCGGCGATCAGCGGCCGGTTGTCCTTGCGCGACACCCGCCGCGCCAGGACTTCCAGGTCGGCCTTCAGCCAGACCGAGACCGAGCGCGCCTTGATCAGGGCGCGGGTCTCGTCGTTCATGAAGGCGCCGCCGCCGGTGGCCAGTACGTGGGGCGGCTCGTCCAGCAGCCGGGCGATCACCCGGCGCTCCCCCTCGCGGAAGGCGGGCTCGCCCAGGTCGGCGAAGATGTCGGGGATGGAGCGGCCGGCGGCGGCCTCCACTTCGGAGTCGGCGTCGCGGAACGGCAGTTCCAGAGCGTTGGCCAGGCGGCGGCCCACGCTGGATTTGCCGACCCCCATCAGGCCGACGAGGGTGATGGTGCGGGCGCGTAGCGGTGTGTAACGGTCCATGAACGGCGAAGGTCTACATCAGGGCGAGCCCCCGCGCCAATGCCCGCGCTGTGCGTTAGGATATGGCCATGACCGGTCGAAGCATTTTTCTGGCGGCCCTGACCGTCCTCGCCCTCTCGGCGCCCGCCCTGGCGGAGGACGTCCATGTCGCGCCCCTGGCGGCCCCCGACTTCTTCTCCACTGGCGCGCGCGACACCGGTGTCACCACCGACCTGTGGCG
>JAYVDG010000623.1:0-3167 GCA_043749525.1 Phenylobacterium sp. | reverse complement strand
CGCCGTCAACGACGATGGCCTGGCCGTTGACGTAGGAGGCCTCGTCGCTGGCCAGAAATAGGGCGGCGTTGGCGATCTCGATGGGCACGCCGCCGCGGGTCATGGGGTTCAGCTGGCCGATCTTGTCCTCGTTGCCGCGCGCCCGGGCGCCATCGAAGATCGGCTGGGTCATGCCGGTCTCGATCAGGCCGGGGCAGATGGCGTTGACCCGCACGCCGGTGCCGTAGAACTCGTTGGCCGAGGTCTGGGCCAGGTTGATGACGCCCGCCTTCGACGCCGAATAGGGCGAGCCGCCCGCGCCCGAGCGGATGCCGGCCACCGAGGCGGTGCAGATGATCGAGCCCTTGCCCTTGGGGATCATCACCCGGCTGGCGTGCTTCACCAGCAGGAAGGCGCCGATCAGGTTGACCCGCAGGATCTCGGCCCAGAAGGCCTGATCCTGGTCGTCGAAGGCGGTCCAGCCGCCGGAGATGCCGGCATTGGCCCAGGCCACGTCCAGGCCGCCGTATTCGGCGACGGCCTTGGCCACCAGGCTTGCCACGAAGGCCTCGTCGCCGGCGTCGCCCGCCAGGGAGACGGCCTTGCCGCCGGCGTCCGTGACCAGCTTGGCGGTCTCATGGACGGTGTCCATCTTGTCGGCCAGGACCAGGCTGGCGCCCTCCTGGGCGAACAGCACCGATGCCGCGCGGCCGATGCCGGAGCCCGCGCCGGTGATGATGGCGCTCTTGCCGGAAAGACGTCCCATGATGGTTTCCTTAGGCTTGCTCTTGAAGGGGTGGCGGCGCGCTCAGCGCGTTTTGGCGACGGCGGCCAGGATGGCGTCGGCGACGATGTCGTAGAGGCCCGGTGGCACGTCGTGGCCCATGCCGGGGATCACCCGCAGCTCGGCGCCCGGAATGGCGGCGGCCGTGGCCTCGCCGCCCCGCACCGGCACCAGGGGATCGTCGGCGCCATGCAGGACGACGGTAGGGACGTTCAGCTTCTTCAGGGCTTCGGTTCGGTCGCCATAGGCGCGGATGGCGGCCATCTGGCGGGCCGAGCCGGTGGGGTTGAAGGCGCGGCCATGCTCGGCGATTACCCGCTCGCGCAGGGCGCCTTCGGGCCAGGGATAGCCGGGGCTGCCGATGGTCTTCGCATTGGCGACCCCGTGGGCGATGAAGGCCTCGCGGTCGGTTTCGGGATTGGGCGGCGCGACGGTCAGCACTGCGCCGGCCTCCGGCGTCGGGTCCAGGGTGCCCGGGGCGCCGCTGGCCGACATGATGGAGGTGAGCGACAGGACGCGGTCCGGCTGCTCGATGGCGATCACCTGGCTGATCATCCCGCCCATGGAGACCCCGGCGATATGGGCCTTGTCGACGCCCACGGCGTCGAGCACGGCCATGGCGTCGTCGCTCATGTCCGACAGGGTGTAGGCCTGCCCCGGCTGGAACCAGGTGGAGAGGCCCGCGTCGCGGTTGTCGAAGCGGATCGCGCGGAAGCCCTGGGCGGTCAGCTTGGCGCAGAACGCCTCCGGCCAGCGGGTCATCTGGGAGCCCAGGCCGTTGACCAGCAGGATGGTCTCGGGACCGGAGCCGAAGACCTCGTACTCGATCGCCAGGTCGCCGTTGTTCGCCTTGGGCATGTTTCTCTCCTGGTGGTTGGGGTGGCTCCCCCATTTCGTCATCCTAGGCCTTGTGCCTAGGACCCCTTCAGCCGTTGCTCAAGTGTCGCAAGGCGAGACGGCCAACTCACGGCTGCGATGACGATCTCAACGCAACCGTGAGAGGGGGCCTCGCCACGAGGGCGAGGATGACGGGGTTGGGGTGTTGCTTACGGCACCATCACCACGCGGCCGACGGCGGCGCGGCTTTCGATATAGGCGTGGGCGGCGGCGGCTTCCGACAGAGGGAACACCCGGTCGATCACCACTTCCAGTTCGCCCTTGGCGGCGTCGTTGATCAACCTCTGGACGTTGTCGTGCACCCGGTCAGTGCCGATCTCGGCGCCGAGGAACACGCCTGAGACGGAGCGATTACCGCCCATCAGCGAGCCGACGTCGGCGACCATGGGCTCGCGCCCGGCGTTGCCGACCAGGGAGACCCGGCCGCGATAGGCCAGGGAATTGATCGAGCCCTGCAGGGTGGAGCCGCCGACCGAGTCGACAACGACGTCCGCGCCCTTGTTGTCGGTCAGGCGACGGACCTCCTTGGCCACATCGTCTCGAGTGTAGTTGATGCCGTGGTCGAGACCGAGGCGCTTCAGCTTTTCCAGGCGCTCGTCGGAGGAGGCGGTGGCCAGGATCAGGCCCGCGCCGGCTCGCTTGGCCAGCTGGATGGCGGCCACGCCCACGCCCGAGGCGCCGGCCTGGATCAGGACGGTCTCGCCCTTCTTCAGGCGGCCGAATTCGAACAGGCAGTCGTCGGCTGTGCCGAAGGTCACCGGAATCGCGGCGGCCATCTTCACGTCGTAGCCGTCCGGGATGACCCAGCAGTTGCGGGCGGCCACGGCGCGCAAGGCTGCGTGGCTGCCGTAGTTCATCAGCGTCGCGACCTTCTGGCCGACCTTCAGGTGTTCGACCTCAGGGCCGACCTCGATGATGGTTCCGGCGGCCTGGTAGCCCACCACGTGGGGCTTGGTGACCAGTTGGCCGCCGAAGCGGCTCAGGATGTCGCCGCCCTCGATGGCGATGGCCTCGACGGCGATGATCACGCCCTTGGGGTGGCACTGCGGATCCGGCACGTCCTCATATTTCAGGACTTCGGGCCCGCCGTTCTCGTAATAGACAGCTGCCTTCATGGGAGGTCTCCTAATGACTTAAAACAATTGTTTGACTTGGGTCTCACGCCCAAGCTGACTAGGCAAGTCGAGGAAATCTAAAGGCGGACGCTGCGTCATGGAACTGGCGAAACCACGGGTCGACATCGGGCTCTCCACCAACGATCTGCAGCCCATGCTGGCCTTCTGGCAAGAGCGGGCGGGTATCCCCTTCGACCATCTGCTGAAGATCCGCCGCGGCCAGGACCAGCATCGCCACGACGCCCTGGGTTCGGTGCTCAAGGTCAATCACCACGCCGATCCGCTGCCCGACCGTCCTGCCACCGGCTACCGCGAACTGATCGTCGCCCGGCCGGGCCTGACGGCGCCCCAGACCCTGACCGATCCGGACGGCAACCGCGTGACCCTGGTTC
>JAYVDG010000622.1:0-3181 GCA_043749525.1 Phenylobacterium sp. | reverse complement strand
GTCCGCCGAGGTCGAGGACCTCGAGGATCTCGCCCTTGGCGAGGACTACGCCCTAAATCCTGACTTCGTGGCCATGGTGGTCGACGCCATCGACCGTGGCGACGCCGAGCGCCTGCGCGAGTTGCTGGCCGCGCTGCACCCGGCCGACGTGGCCGACCTGATGGGCTTCCTGTCGTCGGACTATCGGTCGGAGGTGGTGGCCCACCTCGACCCTGAGGCCCTGGCCGAGATCCTCTCCGAACTGGACACCGAGATCCGCGAGGACGTGCTTGAGCACGTGCCCTACGCGACCCTCGCCAAGGCTCTGGGCGAGATGGATTCCGACGACGCCGTCGACGTGGTCGACGACCTGGAGGACGACAAGCGCGCCCAGGTGCTGGCCGCCATGCCGGAAATCGAGCGCACGGCCATCGAGAGCAGCCTGGCCTATGAGGATGAGACCGCTGGCAGGCTGATGCAGCGCGAGGTGGTCTGGGCCCCTCAGTTCTGGACCGTCGGCCAGACTATCGAGCACTTCCTGAAGGAAGGCGACGAACTTCCGGAGCTGTTCTTCGACGTCTATGTCGTTGATCCGTCCCATAAGCCGGTCGGCGCGGTCCCGGTGAGCCATCTGCTGCGCGCCCGGCGCGACGCGCCCCTGGCCCAGATCATGGAGGCCATCACCGAGATCCCGGTCCAGATGGACCAGGAGGAAGTGGCCTACATCTTCGACAAGTACCACCTGATCTCCGCCCCGGTGGTGGAGCCGGGCGGGCGGCTGGTGGGCCAGATCACCGTCGACGACATCGTCGGCGTCATCCAGGACGAGAGCGAAGAGGACATCCTGGCCCTGGCCGGGGTTTCCGATGCCGGCCGCGACGCGGGCGTGCTGGGCATCGTGCGATCGCGCCTGCCGTGGCTGGTTCTCAATCTGCTGACGGAGACCGTGGCGGTCAGCGTCATCGGCGCCTTCCAGAACGAGATCGCCAAGCTGGTGACCCTGGCGGTGCTGATGCCCATCGTCGCCTCCCTGGGGGGCAACGCCGGCACCCAGACCCTGGCGGTCGCGGTCCGGGCGCTGGCCAACCGTGAACTCAACTCCTCCAACGCCATGCGCATCTTCCTGCGGGAGATGGGCGTCGGCGTCCTGAACGGCGCGGCGCTTGCCGCGGTGATGTCTGTGGCGGTCTTCCTGTGGTTCCACGACCTGCGGCTGTCCATCACCGTGGCCTTGGCCCTGATCGTGAATGTGTCCATCGCGGCGGTGGCCGGCATCCTGGCGCCGCTCACCCTTGATCGCCTGGGACGCGATCCGGCGGTTTCCTCGTCGGTCTTCGTCACATTCGTGACCGACTTTATGGGTTTCCTGTCCTTCCTGGGCCTGGCGGCTGTGATCCTGTTGTAACCGGCCTCTATCTTGCCCGTTGAGACCCAAGCGCTTCGGCGTCTGTCTCAAAGTGGGTCAACTGGCCATGAAACCGCGTCATCAAGTTTCCCGAACCGCAATCGACCTGATCAAGCGGTTCGAAGGTTACCGCCGGAAGTCCGCCCAGCTCGCTGATGGCCGCTGGACGATCGGCTATGGCCACACGCTCACTGCCCGTGAAGGCGCGGAAGTCTCGGAACAGGACGCCGAGGCCCTGCTGCTCTACGACCTGATCGCGGTCGCTCATTCGGTCAACGAGTGGACCTACACCCCGCTGACCCAGAACCAGTTCGATTCGCTGTGCGCCTTCGCCTTCAATATCGGCGTCGACAATTTCCGCCGCTCCTCGGTCCTGCGCCGGGTCAATGAGGGCCAGCTGCTGCAGGCCGCTTGCGCCATGGAACTGTGGCGCAAGGCCGACTTCGAGGGCGAACGCATCGTCATCGACGCCCTGGTCCGTCGCCGCTCGGCCGAGAAGACCCTGTTCCTGACCCCGACCCATGGCTGGGTGCCCGCCCCGTCGCCAATCCTGCGTCCCAATGTGGACATGGACGCCGCCGGCATGGTGCCGCGCGAAACCCCCACGGCGCTGAAGGCGCCGATGGAAGGCCCCCGCGCCATCGTCGAACGCGAAACCGATATCGTCGCCCCGCACGCCGCGCCGCTGCTGCCGGTCGAGGCCGTGGCCCCGATGGCCGCGGTGACGCCGCAGCCCGCGCCGCTCATCGTGCCGGTCGTCCCGGAAGAAGAGGAACCGCCAAGCCCGACCCAGACGGCCGCGGCCAGCGTCACCTCGCGCCTGTCCACGATCTTCCGCGACACCACCGCCGAACAGCCCACGGCGCCCTTCGAACCCGCGCCGCTGACGGAGACCGTGCCGCAAGCCGAGGTCGCCGCGCCGGTCGAGGCCGCTACGGTCGCTCCGCGGCCGGTCGCTCCGCAGCCGGTCTATGTCGCGCCGACCGCGCCGCCGGCCGCCGCGCCGATCGCCATGGCGGGAGGTGACCGCGCCTTCGTCCTGACGCCGCCGGAAGAGAACTATCAGCCCGAGGGCTTCGAGCGGCCCCGCCTGGAGCTGCCCGTCGCGGCCAACGAATCGCACCCGACCCTGTTCGATCGCCAGACCTCGGCGGCCAACGACCAGCTGAGCCAGCCGGAGCCGCCGCGCGACGAGCGCCGGGTCTATATCGACGACACTTTGGAATACGATCCCGCCTTCGATCTGCTGGAGCCGGAACAGCCAAAGCTGAGCCTGCCGCTGCTGGTGGGCCTCACGGTGGTGGGCCTGGCCTTCTTCGCCGGCGGCCTGTTCTGGGCGGCCAGCGTCAGCCCTGATCGCGACGGCGGCCTGTTCAACCCGATGACTGTGGGCTGGATGGCGGCGCTGGCCGGCATCGGCTTCTTCGGGGTGGCGGTCTATCTGATGCTCGACCGGCTGGGCCGGGGCGACCTCGACGAAGAGGACGACCTCGACGCCGAATAACTGTTCCCGGGGGGGATAGAGTGGGAAGGGGCCTGGCGCGTATCGCCAGGCCCCTTTCTCACTTTGGGCTTGATCGTGCTAACATCAGCCCATGATCCCGAACCATGGGCCTTCGCTGGATTTCGGACTTGGCGAGACCGCCGAGGCCATCCGCGACACCACCCAGCGCTTCGCCGCTGACCGCATCGCCCCCCTGGCCGCCGATATCGACGCGACCAATACCTTCCCGCGCCAGCTTTGGCCGCAGATGGGGGCGCTTGGCCTGCACGGCATCACCGTGGAGGAGGCCCATG
>JAYVDG010000621.1:0-3189 GCA_043749525.1 Phenylobacterium sp. | reverse complement strand
AATCCTCCATCCGATGGACCGTTGAACCAGCTCAGCTCAAATCAGGGAATCACTTCCGTGCATCCCGTAGCCCAGAGGGGGAGGGGGACCGCGAAGCGCCTGAGGGGAACTTTGACTCTTATTTTGGGGCGGTAGGGGTCAACTACGTTGATCCCCCTCCGTCCCGGACCTCCGGTCCAGGCCACCTCCCCCACATCGCGCTGGCGCGCTGGGGGAGGATCTGAACCTCAGGTTTCGACGAAGGCCCGCTCGAGAACGTAGTCGCCGGGGCTGGCCAGAGACCCCTCAACATAACCTCGGGCTTCCAGCAGGATCTTCAGGTCGGCCAGGACCGAGGGGCCGCCGCACAGCATCAGGCGGTCGGTCGCGGGATCGAGCGGAGGCAGGCCCAGGTCCTCGAAGATCTTGCCCGAGGCGATCAGGTCGGTGATCCGGCCCTGGTGCTTGAAGGGCTCGCGGGTGACGGTGGGGTAGTAGCGCAGCTTGGGCGCGACGATCTCCCCCAGGATCTCGTCCTGCGGCAGCTCGGTCTCGAACAGCTCGCGGTAGTTCAGGTCGGCGACATTGCGCACGGTGTGGGTGACGATGACCTCGTCGAAGCGGTCATAGACCTCGGGGTCGCGTGCCAGGCTCAGCCAGGGGGCCAGGCCGGTGCCGGTGCCCAGCATGTAGAGCCGCTTGCCGGGCTTCAGGCCATCCAGCACTAGGGTGCCGGTGGGCTTCTTGCCGATCAGCACCTGGTCGCCGACTTGGATCTTCTGCAGGCGCGAGGTCAGGGGGCCGCTCTCGACCTTGATGGAATAGAACTCCAGCTCGTCGTGCCAGGAGGGCGAGGCGATAGAATAGGCGCGCAGCAACGGCTTGCCGTCCACCTCCAGCCCCACCATCACGAACTGGCCGCTCTGGAAGCGGAAGGCCGGGTCCCGCGTGGTGCGGAAGGAGAACAGGCTGTCGGTCCAGTGCTGGACCCAGGTCACGGTCTCATGGAGAAAGGCGCCGGCCTTCTTGGCCGAGGCGGCGGCGGTCACATCGGTCATGATTGGTCTGCTTAAGCTTTTAGGTCGCGGACTAGATATCGCCGCCGACGTTCGTCACGGCGTCGGGCGCGCGGGCGACATGTATGCCGCATTCGGTCTTTTCGGAACCCGCCCAGCGACCGGCGCGCACATCTTCGCCCTCTTCCACGGCCTTGGTGCAGGGCCAGCAGCCGATGGAGGGGAAGCCCTGGGCCACCAGGGGGTGGGCCGGCAGGTCAAGCTCGGCCATGTAGGCGTCCAGCTCGGTCTTGCCCCAGTTGGCCAGGGGATTGAACTTCACCTGGCCGTCGGCCTGCTCCACCACCGGCAGGGACAGGCGGTCGCCGCCGTGGAAGCGCTTGCGGCCCGTGATCCAGCCGTCGAAATCCTTCAGGGCGCTGTCGAGCGGGATCACCTTGCGGATGTTGCAGCAGGCGTCGGTGTCGGTCTGCCAGAGGTTGGCCTTGGGATCGACGGTGGCCAAGTCGGTATAGAGCGGCCGCAGGTCGCGCACGTCGGTGAGGCCGAGCTTGCTGGCCAGACTTCTGCGGTAATCCAGCGTCTGGCCAAACAGCATGCCGGTGTCGAGGAACATGATCGGCATGTCCGGCTTGATCCTGGACACCATGTGCAACAGCACCGCCGACTCCGCCCCGAAGGAGGAGACCAGGGCCAGCTTGTCGCCGAAGGTCTCGACGGCCGATTCCAGCACCGTCACCGGATGAGCATGGCGCAGTTCGGCGTCGAGCCGCAGGGCGACGTTGGGGCGTTCCAGTTGATCAAAGGCCATGCTCAGGACTCCGCGCGCTCGGTGAAGGCCGGGGTCCGGCCGTCGGCGGCGCGTTGATAGACGTGACGATGACGATTGGCGGCGTGGGCCCATTGTTGCGGGCTTGAGCCGTCGGCGGGTTCGAAAGAGTCGCAGCCGCAGCGGGTCAGGAAGTTAGCCTCCTCGCGGAGCACCTCCCCCACCGCGCGGACCTCGCCCTTGAAGCCGAAGCGGGCGCGCAGCAGGTGGGCCGTGGAGAAGCCGCGGCCGTCGCGGTATTTCGGGAAGGCGACGGCTACCACCGCCACCTTGGGCAGATCATAGGCCAGGGCCTCGACCTCCTCGTCCGGCTCGATGCGCACGCCCACGGCGCGGCCCTGGGAGATCAGGGTGTCGCCCTCGGCGGAGAACCGGGTGAGCGAGATGATCACGTCGCCTGGAGGCAGGCCCTCGTCGTCGGCGACGTGGGTGAAGGGGTCGTCGGCGGAGACGAACTGGCCGCCCTCGATCCTAATGAGCTTCGGCATAGACAGCCTCCTTGAAGGGGGCGACGCCCGTGCGGCGGAAGGTGTCGAGGAAGCGTTCGCCCTCGGCGCGTTCCCGCAGATAGACTTCGACGATGGTGTCGATGGCGTCGGTGACGCGGTCGGCGGGCAGCGCCGGGCCCAGCATCTTGCCGACCTCGGCGTCCTCGGCTCCGGAGCCGCCCAGGGTGAGCTGGTAGAACTCCTCGCCCTTCTTATCGACGCCCAGAATGCCGATGTGGCCGACATGGTGGTGGCCGCAGGCGTTGATGCAGCCGCTGATCTTGATCTTCAGCTCCCCCACCAGCTCGGCCCGGTCCTGGTCGGCGAAGCGGTGGGCGATGTCCTGGGCGATGGGGATGGCGCGGGCATTGGCGAGCGCGCAGTAGTCCAGGCCCGGGCAGGCGATGATGTCGGTGATCAGGTTGATGTTGGGCGTCGCCAGGCCCGCGGCGGCGAGGGCGGCGAACACCGCGTGGGCGTCGTCCAGCTTCACGTGCGGCAAAACCAGGTTCTGCTCGTGGGTCACCCGGATGTCGTTCTGGCCGTAGCGTTCGCCCAGGTCGGCCACCACATCCATCTGGTCGGAGGTGGCGTCGCCAGGGGTGTCGCCGATCCCTTTGAGCGAGATCTCGACGATGGTGTAGCCCGGACGCTTGTGGGGCTTGAGGTTGTTGCGGGCGAAGCGCGCGAAGGCCGGATCCGCGGCCTTGGCGGTCTCGAAGGCTTCCGAGCGATTCACCAGGGTGTCGAAGGCCTTGGGCGCGAAGGCCGCGCGGATGCGGGCGATCTCGGTGTCGGGCATGTCGGCGCCGGGGCCGACCTTCTTCCACTCTTCCTCGACCTGGCGGCGGAACTCCTCGGCGCCGAGCGCGGCCAC
>JAYVDG010000620.1:0-3191 GCA_043749525.1 Phenylobacterium sp. | reverse complement strand
CGTTGCGCTCAAAGAGCGCCCACGCGTTGGTGTCGGGATTGGTGGAATTGACCCGGCGGATCAGGTCCTTGGGCACGCCGTTCTCGGTCTCATAGCGGGCGAACGCCTCGAAGGGCGAGGAGGTGAACACCCCGCCGAAATCCCAGATCACCGCCTCGACCGCCATTGCCTGCTCCGTCCTTGAAAATCGGCGCGACGCTAGAGAGGCGCGGGCAGACGTGCAAGTTTGGGGACATGTTTCTTGACCGCCTGCCGCGCCCGCTACGCCTCGTCCTTTACGCCCTGGCCACCGCCATCCTGCTCTGGCTGTGCCTGTCGCCCTCCGACGAGCTGCCGAAGGTCAGTCTCTGGGACAAGTACGAGCACAGCATCGCCTGGTTCGTGCTGACGGCCACGGGCCTGCTGCTCTCGCACCATCGGCCTCGCTCCATCGCCGCCTTCGCCATCGGCCTCGGCGTGGCGGTGGAGATCCTGCAGGCGACCATGGGCTTCGGCCGCGACGGCGACTGGCGTGACCTGGTGGCCGACACCCTCGGTGTCGCGGTGGCGCTGGCGATCTACGCCCTGGTCCAGAGGCTGCGGCGGCGATGAGGCATCGGCCCTGGGAGGAGTCCGCCGACTTCGCCATCGGCCTCGCGCTCATCGACGACGCCCGCTGGCTGGAGGGCGGCGAGGCCGACTCTGCCGCGCGCAAGGACCCGCTCTATGCCGGCCACCGCGACCTGGTCTGGGGGGAGACTCCGGGCTCGCGGCCCGGCCAGCTGGAGGTGGCGGGGCTGATCGGGATGACCACGGCGGGCGACCTGCCACCGCTCTACGCCGCCTCGCGGACCGTGGCCGACGACCTGGTGCTGGTGGAGAAAACCGACGGCCACTGGCGGGTCAGCGCGATCAGCCTCTCGGCCCCCACCTTCTTCACCGCCCGCGAGGTGCTGCGAAAAAGCCTGGCGGACATCCACGGCCCGGTGAGCGGCTTCAACGACCGGTTCCTGGTGCGGCTGGTGCGGATTTTCGATGGCCTGCGTCCCGGCCTGATCCTGCAGCGGCGTAACTGGTCGGTGGTCAATTCCGATCAGCCCTTCACCCCCTTCTCCGCCCCGGTCCGAGCCCGCATCGGCGAGATCGCGCCCGCCGATGTGGGCCAGGCGCTGTTCACCCGAGTGGAGCGCCAGACGGTGCGCCGCCTGCCGCGGACCGGCGGGGTGCTGTTCACCATCCGCGTCTGGCTGACACCCTTCCAGGCCCTGACCGACAGCCCCCGCCGGCTCGCCGCCTTCGCCAAGGCCTGGCGCACGGCCGCCCCGGAATTCTCCGCCTATAAGGGATTTCACCTCTACGCAGACCTCGTAGAGGGCTTTCTTCGCGCCCACGGTGAAAGTCACAGCGTTAACGGCGCCTGATCTCCAACGATCTTTCCGACCCTCGTTTTCGAGCCGCCGGAAGATCCCAAATGCGCCTGCGCTCCCTCGTTCCCGCCCTCGCCGTCCTGGCCCTGGCCGCCTGTGATTCCACCGGCGCGCTGAGGATCGCCCAGGCCCCCGCGGCCAAGCCCGCCGACTGCTGCTGCAAGGCGCCCGCGGTGGCGGCCTCCTGCCCGCCGGCCGCCACGCCCATCGCCGTCCAGCCCACCGCCATGACGCCGGAGCCGGAGCGGGTGGTCTACAGCCCCGCGCCCCGCCAGCCGGCGGTCCGCCGCGAGACCGTGCGTCGCGTGGCCCACGTTCAGCGCGACTATGGCCAGCGGGAACAAGTCCGCGAATACGCCTATGCGCAGCAACGGTCCTACGAGGCCGCCCCGGCCTATGACGGCTATGTCGACGTCCCCGACCGCCGGGTCCAGGGCCAGGTCGTGATCGTCGAGGACCAGGGCTCGGAGAGCTATTCCCATCAGTCCGAAGGCTACAGCTCCAGTAGCCGCCGCTACGCCGGCGGCTACGAAGAGCGCGGTGGTTACGAGCAACGCGGTGGCTACGAGCAGCGTGGCGGCGGACGCGGCTGCGACTGCGGCCCGCGCGAGGCCGCTGGCCGTGACCGCAACGGCTTCCTCACCTGGCCCGGCAAGGTTCCGGCCCGCCCCTGAGGCTGGCCTGTCGCTTGCCCTGACAAAACCTTGGTGTCCCGCCTCGGGACGGCTGGGAGACCAAGATGCGATCGCCGAACGGCCCCCTCTTCAAACGCTATGAAATCCTGGCGGTGATCCTGTTCCTCACCGCGGCGGCCGCGCTGGCGAGCTTCAACCTGGTCTACTGACTTAAGGGTCCCACTTGCCGTGCGGGGCGGAGCACGGGAAGCTGCGCGCCTCCACGAAAGGCGTTCCATGGCCCCGGCCACATCGATCTTCCTGGCGACCCCCTGCTATGGCGGTCTCGCCCACATCCACTTCATGCGCTCGGTGCTGGATCTCCAGGCCGCCTGCGCCGCGCGCGGCGTCGGCCTGACCGTGGAGTTGGGGGGCGGTGACGCCCTGATCACCCGCGCTCGCGCGGCCATGGCCGACAAGTTCCTGAAGAGCGGCGCCAGCCACCTGCTGTTCGTGGACGCCGATATCGGTTTCAAGCCCGAGCAGGTGTTCCGCCTGCTGGATGCCGACCGCGACCTGGTGGGCGGCGTCTATCCCATCAAGAGCATCGACTGGGGGAAGGTTCGCCAGGCGGCCACCGAGGGCAAGCGCGACCTCATGGCCGCTTCTGTGGGCTATGTGGTCCGTTTCATCCCCACCCCCGACAGTCGGGTCGAGGTGGACGACGACGGATTCGGCCCGGTGGCCTATGTCGGCACAGGCTTCATGCTGATCAAACGGGCGGTGGTGGAGCGGGTCGCCGCGGCCCACCCGGAGCTGAAGGCCAGGCTGGGGGATACCGCCGGCGGGGGAACCTCCCACGCCACCATGATCTTTGAGACCTTCATCGAGGCCGAGACCGGGGAGCACCTCTCGGAGGACTATGCCTTCTGCCGCCGCTGGCGTGACCTGGGGGGGCAGGTGTTCGCCGATTTCCAGACGCGGCTGACCCATGTCGGCCATGCGGCCTATGCCGGCAGTCTGATGGACGCCCAGGCCCGTTGATCGCCGAGGTGGCGCCGATGTTGCGTCGCGCAAGTTGACCAAGGGCTAGGCGCCCTCAGCCTTTCTGAAGAAAGGCGTGCTGTTGTCATTGCATTGCAGCAAATGATCCTCATAACCCTGGTTCTTG
>JAYVDG010000619.1:0-3215 GCA_043749525.1 Phenylobacterium sp. | reverse complement strand
CCATCACCGGCATGGACCAGTCGGTGAAGATGATGTGCGGGCAGCGGTGGCGCAGCAGTTCGCGCGCGCGGTTGCCATCCGGGGCGGTGTAGACCTCGCCCACCCCGCCGGCCCGCAGCACGTCGGTGATCAGGCGCAGGGTGTTGGAATGGTCGTCCACCACGAGGATCTTGAGACCCGACAGATCCTCGGGCGTCAGGTTCGCACTGGGCAGCAGTCGTTGCGAGCTCATCGGCCCCGAAAATCCCCAAACCTTGGCGAACATGATCGGTGAGCATTGAGATCGGGTTTATGACGACCGAAAATTGTCGAGTGGTCGACTTTGGCTATCGGAGAACGTGTGCGGCCAGGGCCTCGCGCATCGCCGCGACGAAGCCGCCGTCCGCCGCAGGATCGAACGGCCGGGCGCCGGCCCAGTCATAGACCATGAAGGCGGGCATCCGCCGCTTCTCGTCGGCCTCCTCGGCATAACGCGGAATGATGTGGGTGTGCAGGGCGGGCTCGCTGTTGCCCAGAGTCTCGTAGTTGATCCGATAGGCGCCGGTCACCGCCAGCAGGGCGTCGCCGATGGCGATGGTGTCGAGGCTGTAGGCGGCGCGGCCCGCCTCGTCGAGATCATTGACGCTCTCGACGACGGGATCGGCCAGCAGCAGGACATAGCCCGGCAAGGGCTGCACATCGCCGATCACCAACCAGCCGGAACCCAGCCGGGCGATGACATAGGGGTTCTCGCCCCGCCGGGCGGCCTCGACACGGTCGGCGATCAGATTGGCCAAGGGTGGGCTCCTATCGGATGGCATGAGCGGCCAGGGCCTCGTAGTGCGGCCGGGCCTGGTCGGCGATGCGGCGCAGATCGTCGGAGAGCTTGATCTCACGCGTGTCGCCAGGCGGCTCGAAGCCTGTGGACCGCTGCACGGCGTCATACCAGGCCGGCGCCCAGACCCCGTCGGTCTCACGCGACCCAGCGGGCCAGGCCAGCATCTGAGGCAGGAATGGAATGCCGAGCGCCGCGCAAAGCGCGGTCAGCACCCGCTCCGGACCCGCCAGCACATCGCGACCTTCCACCACCGGTGGCGCCACGCCCAGCCGGTCGGCCTCGCGGCCAAACAGCTCCCGCTGCCGCACGACCCCGATGTCGTCCAGGGTCACCTCGGCCCGCTTGGCGCTATAGGAGGCCAGCACGGCGGCCGGTTCGCGGATCAGGAAGGCGCTGCGGCAGGCGGCCGTCCAGTCCAGGCCGACGCCGCCGCCGCCGCCGCCGCCGCCGAACATGTGGTGGGTCATGTGCTTCTGGTAGAAGACCGCCGCCCCGCCCGGCGCCGGGCCCGCCATGGCGGCGGCCACTTCGCGCCAGTCCAGCGGCTGGGACGCCAGGACCTCGTCGCGCATCGGGTGGTCCAGGCCGGTCGCCGCAAGGTAGGCCGCGTAGAACGGCTCATCGACCACGGCGGCGTCGGGCCGGTTCTCGAAGCTGCGCATCATGGCCGTGGAGATGTTGCGCGGCCCCGACCACATGGCGATACGCACCGGCTCCGTCATGCCGCCAGCGGGTCCTTCAACTCCTCATAGGCCGCCCGCAGCGCCGTGGTGACCGGCCCCGGCAAGGCGGCCGGCAACACATGGCCGTCGATCTCGCGCACCGGCGTCAGGCCGCCGAAGGTGCCGGTCACGAAGGCTTCGTCGGCGTCGTAGACATCGTCCAGGCTGAAGTCGCCCAGGGTGATCGGGATGCCCTTGGCCCGGCACAGCCCGATGACATTGCCCCGCGTCACCCCGTTGAAGCAGAAGTCGCCGGTCGACGTCATCACCCGGCCCTCGCGGACGAAGAAGAAGTTGGTGGCGTTGCAGCTGGAGACGAAGCCGTTGGGGTCCAGCATCAGCGCCTCGTCGCAGCCGGCCTCGATAGCCTGCAGCAGGGCGGTGATCAGGTTCAGCCGCGAGTGGGAGTTCAGCCGCATGTCGAACATCTGGGCGGGCGTGCAGAGGATGCTGGAGGTGAACAGCGACAGGCCGCGCGTCACGATCTGCGGGCTCGGCGACTTGTACTCCGCGGCGATCACGATTGTGGGGCGGCCCAGCCAGTTGCGCGGGTCCTGGTTGGCGGCGGCCTTCTCACCCCGGGTGATCATCAGGCGCAGATGGGCCCCATCGGTCATGCCGTTGCCGTCCAGCAGCTTCCAGATCTCGGCGGTGAGCTGCGCGCGGGTCAGGCCGATATCCAGCGCGATGGCCTTCAGGCCCGCATAGAGCCGGTCCAGGTGCGTCTCCAGGAACAGCAGCTGCCCCCTGTGCAGGCGCAGGCCCTCCCAGACCCCGTCCCCCAGCACGAACCCTGCGTCAAACACCGAGACCTTGGCGTCCTCGCGCTTGACGAGCTCGCCGTTGAGATAGAGGCGCGCCGCCGCGTTGCGCGGATCGACGGCGAAATCCTGACTGCCTGCCATGGCGTGAAGTTGTAGGGGTGGAGGCGGCGCAGAGCTAGACCAGGAGCATCGGATGACCCACGGCATCGGCCTCTCCATCCACGAGGCACCCTATCTGGTGCGCGGCGACAAGACCCCGCTGGCGGTGGGCATGTGCTTCTCCAACGAACCGATGATCGTCATCCCCGAGGCCTTCGGCGTCCGCCTGGAAGACCACTTCCACGTGACGCCGGACGGCGCGGCCTGGTTCACGGAGCCCCAGGACAGCCTGGAGGCGCCGTTCGGGCGGTAGGGGCTGTCCTCATGATTTCCGGCAGGGTCCGCCTTCGGCGCCGAAGCCAATGCCGGCCTTCGACCCGTTGCGGATCGTATGAGGGTCCGCTCAGCAGGAGATATTCAGATCCGTTTGCGACCAGTCGCGCGGCCTACCTGAGAGGCTGACCCGAAATGAAGTTGGGTGATTTCAGGCCATTGTGATTCTGTTGAAGGTGATAGCCATCAACGGACATCGACATGTGGACTGAGATCACCCGTGGCAAGCATGCCCGAAAGGGCCTGCGGTATTCAAGCGATCTGACGGACGAGGAATGGGCGGTTCTGGAGCCACTGGTCCCGGCGCGGTCTCGCCTTGGACGGCCGGCGAAGTGGTCGTTGCGGACGATCACCAACGCCCTGTTGTACGTTTTGCGTAGCGGGCAGCCCTGGCGGATGCTGCCCGGGGACTTTCCTCCGATGACGACGGTTCAGCGCTATTTCTACGCTTGGCGCGACATGGGGCTGTGGAACACGATC
>JAYVDG010000618.1:0-8768 GCA_043749525.1 Phenylobacterium sp. | reverse complement strand
GAAACATGGTCAGGACAGTGGCGTCGAAGGACATCTGCGGCTTTTGGACCATCGGCGTGCGTAATTCTACCGCCTTGCCCGAGCGCCGCTATGGGCCTAATTCAGCGCCTTTCGCACTTGCAGCATATTTCGAGACGCATAATGGACACCCCTGAGAGCCTGCCCGAGACCCTGTCGCTGGAACGCCTGGAGCTGAACCTGTTCCGGGGCGTCAGCCCCTCCATGGGTCCGGGCCGCATCTTCGGGGGCCAGGTGATCGCCCAGTCCCTGCTGGCCGCCTATGAGACGGTCGAGGATCGGGTGTGCCACTCGCTGCACTGCTACTTCATTCGCCCGGGCGATCCGCGCGTGCCGATCGTCTTCGACGTCGACCGCTCGCGCGACGGCGGCACCTTCACCACCCGGCGCGTGGTGGCCATCCAGAACGGCAAGCAGATCTTCAACCTGGCGGCCTCCTTCCAGGTGGTGGAAGAGGGCTTCGAACACCAGATCGCCATGCCTGAGGTTCCCGGTCCTGATGACCTGGAGGACGACTCCGTCAAGCAGCGCAAGATGATGGAGAAGGCCCCCGAGGAGATGCGCAAGATGATGTCGCGCCCGCGGCCCATCGAGATGCGCTCGGTCGGCCCGTCCTCCTGGACCAAGGGCCCCAAGCCCGCCGAGAACAGCGTCTGGTTCCGCGCCGCGGCCCCCATCGGGACCGACCCGCACATGCACCAGGTGATCATGGCCTATGCGTCGGACATGAACATGCTCTCGACCGCGATGCGCCCGCACCGGGTGGAATGGCAGACGCCGGGCCTACAGTCGGCCAGCCTCGACCACGCCATGTGGTTCCACAAACCGTCGAACTTCAACGAGTGGCACCTCTACCACCAGGACAGCCCCTCGGCCTCCGGCGGCCGCGGCTTCGTGCGCGGCTCGATCTACGACGCCAATGGCGACCTGGTGGCCTCGGTCACCCAGGAAGGCCTGATCCGGATGAAGAAGCCCGAGGCGAAGGCTTAAAAACCCGCTCATCCCGGCGAAGGCCGGGACCCAGATTCAGCCACCGCATTCAGGGCAGCATCCCAGGTCGTGACCTACGACCTGGGTCCCGGCCTTCGCCGGGATGAGCAGTTAGCTCAGGCCTTGGTGTCCACCGCGTCGCCGTCGTGGGAGCCGTCATGACTGGCGTCGTTGGCGGTGTAGGGGTTGGCGGGGCCACCGGCGGGCTCGGCGCCCGGACCGGTGGAGCCCTTGGCCGCCACCACCACCATGGCCGGGCGGATCAGCCGGCCCAGCAGCTCGTAGCCGGGCTGCAGCACCTGGATCACCCCGCCGGCGCCGACCTCGGTGGAAGGCTGCTCCATCATGGCCTGATGCTGGTGCGGGTCGAACTTCACGCCCTTGTCGGGCTCGATCTTCTTGAGCCCGTTGTTCTCGAAAGCGGTCTGCAGCGATTTCGCCGTCATCTCCACACCGACCACGAAGTTCTTCACCACCGTGTCGGCGCTGTCAGCGGGCGCCGCGGTGAGCGCACGCGACATGTTGTCGGCGGCGGCCAGCAGGTCCTTGCCGAACTTCTGGATGGCGTAGGCGCGCGCGTCGTTGGCCTCGCGCTCGGACCGACGCCGCGTGTTCTCCGCCTCGGCGGCGTAGCGCAGCACCTGCTCCTTCAGCGCCTTGTTCTCGGCGGTCAGGGCCTCGATATGATCGATCGCCGCATCGGCGATTTCGTTGACGTCTTCGGCCGGCGTTTGATCGTCGGACATGTTCAATCCTTCACGCGTTCTCGCACCTGAGACAGCACGCGGGCGGTATAGTCCACCAGCGGGATGACCCGGGCATAGTTTAGCCGGGCGGGACCGATCACGCCGATCGCCCCCAGCACCTTCTGTTTGCCCGTCATATAGGGCGCGGCGATCACGGCGGAACCCGAAAGCGAAAACAGCCGCGTTTCGGCCCCGATAAAGATGCGCACACCCTGGGCTTCGTTGACCCCGTCTAGCAGGCCGATCAGCTGTTCCTTTTGCTCCAGATCATCAAACAGCATTCTAACGCGCTCAAGGTCGTCCAGGGTCTCCGGGTCGGCGAGAAGATTGCCGCGGCCCCGGACGATCAGGGCCCGCTCGGCCACCTCGCCGCCGCCCCAGGCGGCCAGGCCGTCCTCCACCAACCGGGCGGCGGTCTCGTTGAGCTGCTGGCGGGCGGTGTCCAGTTCGGTGCGCATCTCGCGCCCCGCCTCCGCCAGGGTCTTGCCGCGCAGCCGGGTGTTGAGGAAGTTCGAGGCCTCCTGCAGGGCGCTGGGGGTGACGCCCGCGGCCAGCGCCATCAGCCGGTTCTCCACCGCCCCGTCGTCGAAGACCATGACGGCGAGCGCCTGGTCGGCCGACAGCGAGACGAACTCCACATGCTTCACCCCGGCGTCGCGGACCGGAGTCACGACCACGCCCGCGCCGCCGGCCAGGCCGGAAAGAATGGCGCTGGCCTCGTTGAGGGCGTCGTCGAAGGTCTGGCCCCGGCCGGTGAGCCGGTGCTCGATGGAGCGCCGCTCCTCCTCGCCGACGTCGCCGATCTCCATCAGGCCGTCGACGAACAGCCGCAGACCCGCATGGGTCGGCAGCCGTCCGGCGCTGACATGGGGAGCGCCCAGCAAACCCAGCTGGGTCAGGTCCTGCATGGTGTTGCGGATCGAGGCGGGCGACAGGTGAACGCCGCCCTTGGAGAGGGTGCGCGAGCCGACCGGGTCGCCGGTTTCCAGATAGCTTTCCACGACGCGGCGGAAGATGTCGCGGGCGCGCTCGTCCAGAGCGGCGAGCGAGGGCCCGCCGGTCAATAGTGAGCTGGTCAAGGACGTAGGCAGGTCAGAAACATGGACGGAACCTCTGTATTCTAGGATAAGCGCGGCCCTCTGCGGCGCAAGACGTCGCGCTCATATCCGAGCCCTTCCATGCGCCCTTCCGACCGGACTCCCGAGCTTCTTCGTGACGTGACCATCGAAACCGGGGTCAACCGCTATGCGGAAGGCTCCTGCCTGATCACCTTTGGCCACACCAAGGTGCTGATCACCGCCAGCGTCGAGGACCGGGTGCCGGGCTTCATGCGCGGCCGCGGCCAGGGCTGGGTCACCGCCGAGTACGGCATGCTGCCCAGGGCCACCCACACCCGCGGCCGCCGCGAGGCCTCGGAAGGCAAGCAGTCGGGCCGCACCCAGGAGATCCAGCGCCTGATCGGCCGCTCCCTGCGCGCCATCATCAATCCGACCTTGCTGGGCGAACGTCAGATCTCCCTCGACTGCGACGTCCTGCAGGCCGACGGCGGTACGCGCACGGCCGCCATCACCGGCGCCTGGGTCGCCCTGCGCCAGGCGGTGAACTACCTGATGGAGGAAGGCCTGATCACCACCGACCCGATCACCGACCAAGTCGCGGCCATCTCCTGCGGCATCTACAACGGCACGCCCGTCCTGGACCTGGAATACGAAGAGGATTCCAACGCCGAGGCCGACGCCAACTTCGTGCTGACCGGCTCGGGCGACATCGTCGAGATCCAGGCCACGGGCGAGAAGCGCGGCTTCAGCCAGGGCGAGTTCGAGGCCCTGTTCGGCCTGGCCCGCAAGGGGATCGGCGAACTCTGCGTGATGCAGCGCGAGGCCGGCGCGCGGAAGTAAGACCCTTTTAGGAGGGCGCACGTCGGGCGGCTTAACCAGTTTCCACTTGAACCTGACGCGCTTGCGAACGCAAAACGGGCGGTCCCGAGGGACCGCCCGTTTCGAACGCTAAGCCACGGTGTACGACCGTGGGGTACTAAACGCTTAGAGACCGTTCAGCAGCTGGCGGAAGGCCGAGGCGGGCAGACGGGCCAGCTCTTCGGCGAAGGGGGCCATCAGGCGGTCGATCAGGCTTTCAATGGCGCGAGCCATGGGGAGCTCCTTTGTGCAATGCAGCAATTGTTGCAGTGCATATAGGGATGCAATCCTTACCTGGCAATATCTAAACACCGCTCAGTCCGACGTTTTGTACGCGCGCGTACAGTTTTCTGCTGCGGCGCGTCATCACGCCGCTGTGTTCAGCCGCCCTCGTCGTCGTCCGCCAGGTCGTCGGAGGGCCCGGCTTCGTAGTGCAGCAGGTCGCCGGGCTGGCAGTCCAGCTCGCGGCACAGGGCCGCCAGGGTGGAGAAGCGCACGGCGCGAGCCTTGCCGGTCTTCAGGATCGACAGGTTGGCGATGGTGACGCCGACCCGGTCGGCGAGTTCGGTGAGCGACATGCGACGTTCCAGCAGCACGCGGTCGAGCAGGACACGAATGGGCATGATCAGATCGTCAGCTCCGCTTCGCGGCGCAGGCGCGCGCCTTCGCGGAACACCTCGGCGAGGACAAACACCACGAGGACCGAGAACCAGGCCGTGAGCGAGAAGCCCTGGCTGTCCTTGGTCTGGGCGAGATCGAGCCAGTCGCCAGCGAAGCGGACGCAGTAGCGTACCAGTTCCAGGCTGCCCAGCGCCAGGCCGATCACCCGCAGGCGCAGCACGTTGTCGGGATGGAAGGGGTCTCCGGCCGTCAGGGTGGCGAAGATCTGGCGCAGCCGCGCCACGATCACCTGCAGGCCGGCCATGTAGAGGGCCGCCGCCAGCAGACCGCCGGCCAGGACAGGACCTCGGCTGACCACCGAAGCGCCCTCGCCGCTCAACGACAGACTGCCGATCAGGTCGGGATTGAAGCTCAGGAGCAGGGCGGCCAGCATCAACAGGCCGACGGCGCCGATGCCGATCCACAGGGCCACATAGACCACGTCGAGGATGATCTTCAGGAAGCTCGAAACCGAGCCGGGCCCCAGGGCGCGCATCAACTGTATCTCCCCGCTGGTATGGCTCCGCCGCCAACGCGGCGGCTGGCGGCGGGCTGGCTTGAGCACCACAGTCTAGCCGACCAGCGAGGCGGCGACCAAGGCCACCACCGGAAGGGCGGCGAGAACGACCACGACCTGCATCAGGGCGCGGTCCATCCAGTTCATCACAGGCGAAAACATGACTTCATCTCCAGTTTGCGCCGCCGTGGCGGCGCTTGGTGTGGTGGGCGGCCGGTCGCCGCCCGATGTCGTTAGTCAATACGGACGCATCGCTTTTCGATCAAGGAGGTTATCGAAAAACGATATGAAGCTTAGGTAATGTTGAGCTTCGCCCTGCGCAAACCCTTGCAATTGAAGGGCGCGCGCGCCGCGACTATGTTCCGCCCTCGCAGCCGAACCGGAGGTTTTCCCATGGCGCTCAAGCTCGAACCCGGCGCGCGGCTGGTGGTGGCGACCCACAATCCGGGCAAGGTCGTGGAGATCGCCGCCATCCTGGAGAACCGATTCTCCCTGGTGACCGCTGGCGAGCTGGGCCTGCCCGAGCCAGACGAGACCGAGACCACCTTCGTCGGCAATGCGCTGCTGAAAGCCCGCGCCGCGGCCGACGCCAGCGGCCTGATCGCGTTGGCCGACGACTCGGGCCTGTCGGTGGCCGCTCTAGGCGGCGCGCCGGGCATCTTCTCGGCCCGCTGGGCGGGGCCCGGAAAGGATTTCACCATGGCCATGGGCAAGGTGGAGGAACGCGTGGAGGAGGCGGGCTCGGAGGACCTCTCCTGTTGGTTCACCTCGGCGCTGGCCGTCGCCTGGCCGAACGGGCCCGCCGTGGTGGTGGAGGGCCGGGTCGACGGGACGCTCACCTTCCCGATGCGCGGAACCCGGGGCTTCGGCTATGATCCCATCTTCACGCCGCTGGGCCACGACAAGACCTTCGGGGAGATGGACCCCGCCGCCAAGGACGCCATGAGCCATCGGGCCCTGGCCTTCGCCAAGCTCAAGGCCGCCATCCTTTGACGTCGCCGGAGCGCAATCCTGCGAAGTGGGAACCGGTTCGCCGGAAAATCGCGCGACCAAGTAAGAAACTAGAGCGCCGCTCCGACGGAGCGGATCACGCTCTAGGGGTCTATATCCACTGGCCCTACTGCGCGCGCATCTGCCCCTATTGCGACTTCAACGTCCTGCGCGACCGGGGACGAAGCGCCGAACAACGCGCCTTGATGGACGCCATCCTCGCCGACCTGCACCGCCACCGGGAACTTACCGGACCCCGCGACCTGACCTCCATCTTCCTGGGCGGCGGCACCCCGTCCCTGATGGACCCCGACTGGGCCGGCAAGATGATCGCCCTTTGCGCCAGCCTCTGGACGCCCATGGCGGACGTGGAGGTCACCTTGGAGGCAAATCCCACCGACGCCGAGGCCGGCCGGTTCGCAGGCTTCGCGGCGGCCGGCGTCCAGCGGCTCTCCCTAGGCGTCCAGGCCCTGGACGACGCCAGCCTGGCCCTGCTCGGCCGCAACCATGGCGCGGACGAAGCCCGCCGCGCGGCGGCCCTGGGCGCGAAACTCTTCCCACGCCTGTCGCTGGACCTGATCTATGCCCGCCCTGGCCAGACTGCCGACGCCTGGCGCGCCGAACTCTCCGAAGCCATCGCCCTGGGCGCCGAACACCTCTCGCCCTATCAGCTGACCATCGAGGCCGGCACCGCCTTCGACCGCGCTGTTAAGCGCGGGACCCTGGTTCCGCCGGGCGAGGACCTGGCCGCCGAACTGTTCGACGTGACGCAAGACACCCTGACCGCCGCCGGCTTCACCGCTTACGAGGTCTCCAACCACGCGAAGGGCGAGACTGCTCGGTCCCGCCACAACCTCGTGTACTGGCGCGGCCAGGACTATGTCGGCGTTGGCCCCGGCGCCCACGGCCGGTTGACCCTGGACGGCGCACGAACCGCCACCTTCGCCGCCGCCCGTCCCGCCGACTACATCGCCAAGGTCGCCGAGACCGGCCTGGGCTGGGCCACCCGCGAGACGCTCACGCCTGAACAGGCCGCCGAGGAACGCCTGCTGGCCGGCCTGCGCATCGAGGACGGCGTAACCTTCGCCGAGATCGCGGCGCTGGCCCTCACCCCGGTCCATCCGGAGGTTCAAAGCCTGGTGGAGGCGGGCCTCCTCGACCCCGATCCCGACCGCCTTCGCGCCACCCCGGCAGGCCGCCTGGTGCTCAACTGGGTGACCAGCAGGCTGGCGCTCGCCTGAGCCCAAGCTTGCCATGGGCGGCCGAACCGGCGATTCCTCGCCCATGTCCCCCCGTCCGCCGCCGCCCGCTCTCTCTGAAGCCCCTTTGGCGCCGGGCCTCTATCTGGTGGCCACGCCGATCGGCAACCTGCGGGACATCACCCTGCGCGCCCTGGACGTGCTGGCCGCCGCCGACCTCGTGCTGGCCGAGGACACGCGGGTGGCCGGCAAGCTGCTGAGCGCCTATGGCCTCTCGAAGAAGCTGGAGCGCTATGACGAGCACTCCGCCGACCGCGCCGGGCCCAAGGCGCTGCAGATCCTGAGTGAGGGCGGCCGCGTAGCCCTGGTGTCGGACGCCGGCACGCCCCTGGTCTCCGACCCCGGCTACCGCCTGGCCCGCGAGGCCATGGCCGAAGGCCTGCCCGTCTATCCGATCCCGGGCGCCTCGGCCCTGCTGGCGGGGCTGACCGTGGCGGGCCTGCCCACCGACCGCTTCCTGTTCGCCGGTTTCCCGCCGCCCAAGAGCGCGGCGCGCCAGACCTTCTTCCAGGAGCTGGCCGGGCTACGCGCCACCCTGGTGTTCTTCGAGGGCGGCAGCCGGGTCGCCGCCAGCCTGGCCGACATGGCCGCCGTGTTCGGCCCCCGCGAGGCCGCCGTGGCCCGCGAGCTCACCAAGCTCTACGAGACCGTCACCCGGGCGCCGCTGGACCAACTCGCCGCCGACAAGCGGTTCGCGTCCCCCAAGGGCGAGTTCGTCATCATCGTCGGCCCCGGCCGCGAGGAAGCCGCCACCGAGGCCGACGTCGACACCGCGCTGAGGCAGGCCCTCGAACGCCTGGGGACCGCCGACGCCGCCAGCGAGGTGGCCAAGGCGCTCGGCCTGCCCCGCCGCGACCTCTACAAGCGCGCCATGGCGCTCAGGGACGCCAAGCCGTGAACCCCATCCGCCAGGCCCGCGGCGCAGCGGCGCGGCTCTCCGGTCGGCGGGCCGAGGTCTGGCTGATGCTGAAGGGCTACCGCATCCTCGGCTTCCGCCTGAAGACCCCCCAGGCCGAGATCGACCTGCTGGCCCATCGCGGCGGGGTACTGGCGGTGGTGGAGGTCAAACAGCGGACGACGATGCTGGCCGCGATGGAGGCGGTGAGCGCCGACCAACGCGCCCGCCTGCGCCGCGCGGGGGCCACCCTGGCCGCCCGCCGGCCCGCGCTGCAAAACGCCGCGGTGCGCCTGGACCTGATCGCCCTCGCGCCCGGCAGACTTCCGAGACATAGTCCCGACGCCTGGAGAGGTGCGTGAGGCAGTAGATGAGTCGCGAGGACGCTGAGAGCTATCTGACCCAAGCGGGGCAGTGCGTGGACGGCGACTTCCCCCTGCTGGAAGCCGCTATCGCCTGCGCCTTGCACGAGGACCCGACCCGCGACGCCCAGCGGGCCCGCGACCTGGGAGAGGCCGGCGTCGAGCACCTGACCCAGCGCCTGGCCACCGAAAGCCCCGAGGAGGCTCTGGCCGAGACCATGGCCAGCGACCTGGGCCTGGGCGGCGACCTCTTCACCTACGAACACCCCGACAATGCCGACATCCTGTCGGTAGCCGAGCGGCGCAAGGGCCTGCCCGTAGCCCTGGGGATCTATTACCTGCACGTCTCGCGGCGCTGCGGCCTGACCGTCCAGGGGGTCGACTTTCCCGGCCATTTCCTGCTGCGCATCGAGAC
>JAYVDG010000617.1:0-3226 GCA_043749525.1 Phenylobacterium sp. | reverse complement strand
AGCTTGCCGTCGCGGGCGGCCTGGGTGAGGTCGCGGGCGTAGCGCTTGAGGGCGTCATAGCCTTCCTCGGCGGAGGCTGAGTCGGCGGTGCGGCCCTTACGGACGGCCTTGGCGGCCTCCTCCAGGCCCGAATTCGTGGCGCCGGCGGCCGACAAGGCCTTGCCCGCCTCGCCGCCTTCCTTGGCGATAGCGATCAGCAGGCGCTCGGTGGTGACGAAGGCGTCGCCGGCGGCCTTGGCGCCGGTCTCGGCCTCGTTGAAGACCCGCGCGGTCTCCGGGGCCATATAGATCTGGCCCGAGCCGCCCTCGACGCGGGGGCGCTTGGAGAGCAGGGCGTCGGTGGCCTGTTCGACGACGTCGGGACGTCCGCCGGCGCTCTCGATCAGGGCGCGGGAGAGGCCGTCCTTCTCCTCAAGCAGGACCTTGAGCAGGTGTTCAGGCGCTAGCTGCTGGTGGCCGCGGGCCATGGCCAGGCTTTGGGCGGACTGGATCGCCTGTTTGGCGCGGTCGGAATAGAGGTCGATGTTCATGCGGTCCCCTCGTAAGGCGGATTAGCGGGGTCGCCTTGATTAAGCGCAACTTCCACGCGCTCGATGTAGGTGTGGCCTTTGCGCAACACAAGGGAAGCCGGACGGATTTCCGGACGGTGACCCCCACCACCTCAGAGCCTGAGCTGGGAGAGCCCGGGATGGTCGGTCGGGCGCGGAGCGTCCTGCAGCCAGTGGAACAGCCGGTCGCCCGGCAGGATGGCGACGTCATTGATGCTGGCGTGGCGCTCCACCATCAGGCCGCCGGAGTCGAAGGCCCAGTTCTCGTTGCCATGGGCGCGGAACCAGCTGCCATCGGCGTCGCGCCACTCATAGGCGAACCGGACCGCGATCTTCGCGTCGGTGAAGGCCCAGAGCTCCTTGATCAGCCGATACTCATGCTCCTGGGCCCACTTGCGGGTGAGGAAGTCGATGATCGCGGGGCGGCCCTGGAAAAAGCTGCTGCGGTTCCGCCAGCGGCTGTCGGGTGTGTAGGCCAGGGCGACCTTGGCGGGATCGCGACCGTTCCAGGCGTCCTCGGCCTTGCGGACCTTTTCGGTCGCGGACGCCATGTCGAAGGGCGGCAGGGGTGGCCGGGGGGCGTCGGGGGTGGTCATCGGCGGGCTTCCGTCAGGGCGGCGATCTGCGCGCGCAGGGCCTGGTTCTGGGTCTCAAGCTCAGCGAGCTCGCGTCGCAGCGGGGTGAGTACAGTCTCGATCTCCGGGCCGGTGAACCGGCGGGTGATGTGCTGGGGGCAGTTCCAGTCGAACGCCTCCAGCTTCAGCACGAAGCCCCGCTCGGCCCGGCCCTTGTAGTCGGGGTCCGCCAGACGGGCGGCCAGGGCGGGGTCAGCGGCCAGGTCGCGGACCTCCATGTGGGCCAGGATCTTCAACCGCGCCTGGTTGGGATAGTCCATCAGGATCAGGGAGACCCGGTCGTCGGCGGCCGTATTGCCCAGACTGATATACTGGCGGTTGCCGCGATAGTCGGCGAAGCCCAGCGTGGTTTCGTCCAGCAACTTGAGGAAGCCCGCGGGCCCGCCCCGATGCTGCACATAGGGCCAGCCGCTCTCCGAGACGCTAGCCAGGTAAAAGCTGTCGCGGTCGGCGATGAAGGCGGCCTCGGACGGCGTAAACCAGTCCGACGCCCGGTCGCCGTCGAACCGCTCCCAGATCTTGCGCGCGCCGTTGGCGGCCTGGGCCGCCTGCACGCTGGGGGTTGTGAGCCGATTGAGGAATCCATAGGCCATAGGGTCGGGCTCCAGATTTGGTCCCTCGGCGGCGACCACCGAGGGGCCGTTGGATCAGGCGGCTTCGGCGGCGAGCACAACGGGGAAGTCGATCGGGGTCTGAGCGACATTGTTGAGCAGGTTGGTCAGGAAGTTCTCCGCCACCAGGGCGACGATCTCCACGACCTGGGCGTCGGGGATCCCGGCAAGGCGCACCTCCGTCAGGTCGGCGTCGGCCACCTTGCCGCGGGATTGGGCGACCTTGGCGGCGAAGGCTACGATGACGCCGGCCCTCGGGTCTGTGGAGCCGCCCTTGCGGTTCAGGGCGATCTCGCCCGAGTCCAACTTGGCCAGGTTGAGGCCGAGGTAGGTGTGAGCCGAGAGGCAGTAGTCGCAGCCGTTCACCTGGGCCACGACCAGGGCGATACGTTCGCGGGTCTTGACGTCCAGGGTGCGGGCCAGGGCGCCGCTAAGGCCGAGCATGCCTTGCAGGGCTGCTGGGCTGAGAGCGGTCAGGCGGAAGAGGTTGGGCACGACGCCGAGCTGCTTCTCGACGCCGTCGAGGAAGGATTGGGCGGCGGCGGGGGCGGCCTCACGGGCGGGGACGACGATGCGGGACATGGGGTTCTCCAGGTTCTCGCCGGGGGCGTCCCGGCGACCCCTGCAATCTGACATCGTTCAATTGATGCGATAATCTCTTCATTTGACAAGTCATTATTTCATATTATGCAATTATGTATGGACCAGTTCGAAGCCATGAAGGCCTTCGTCGCCGTTGCGACCCTGGGCAGTTTCACGCAGGCGGCGCGGCGGCTGCGGATATCACCCTCCGCCGTGACCCGGTCGGTGGCGCAGTTGGAGGACCGACTGGGTCTGACGCTGCTGAACCGCACCACCCGGTCGGTGCGCCTGACCGATCGGGGCCAGCTCTATCTGGAGAGCAGCCGTCAGATCCTCGAGGACGTGGAAGCGGGCGAGCGGCGGGCCCGGGGCGAGAACGCCAGGCCAAGGGGCCTCCTGCATGTCGCCGCCCCGATCCTGTTTGGCCGGCTGCACGTCCTACCGATGATCAGCCGCCTTTTGGCCGCTCACCCGGCCCTGACCGTGCGCCTGACCCTCTCGGACCGAAATGTCCATCTGGTGGACGACGGCGTCGATGTCGCCTTGCGGATCGGGGAGCTGGCCGACAGCAGCCTCGTGGCCATGAACCTGGGGACAGTGAGCCGGGTGCTGGTGGCCAGCCCGGCCTATCTGGCGGCTCACGGCTCGCCCTCGCGTCCCGCGGACCTGGAGGACCACGCCCTGATCGCCTTCGAAGGCCTGGAGATCACCGACGCGTGGCGCTTCAGCGCGACGGACGTGCGGGTGACGCCCCGGCTGGCGGTGAACAGCGCCGACACCGCGATCGCCGCGGCCGAGGCGGGTCTGGGGATCACCCGCGCCCTCTCCTACCAGGTCAGCGCGGCGGTCC
>JAYVDG010000616.1:0-3235 GCA_043749525.1 Phenylobacterium sp. | reverse complement strand
TCTATTAAGCCCCGCACGAGAGCAAGAGTATCTAACCGCGCTTAGACAATTGGGCGGCAGCATACAACACGCACTTAATTTAGAGCCACAAATCCGCGTCGAAGGTCACGGTGGCCGGCGTCGCGACACCCGTCGCGCACCTAGCCCTAGCGGCTTAGGATCGGCGGCGATGGACCCGGCTCTCACCGACGCGTTCGAGGCCCAACGGCCGCGCCTGTCGCGGCTGGCCTACCGCATGCTGGGCTCGGTGGCGGAGGCGCAGGACGCGGTGCAGGACGCCTGGCTGCGCTGGACCAAGGCCTCCTTTGCTTTGCAGGAAGGCGGCGCGGCCGTCACCGATCCCGCCGCCTGGCTGGTGCGGGTGACGACACGCCTCTGCATCGACCGCCTGCGCGCCGCCAAGGTGGAGCGCGAGCACTATCGCGGCCCCTGGCTGCCGGAGCCGCTGATCGAGCCCCTGAGTGTCGACCCGGTGGAGCGGGCCGAGGACGTGTCGGTGGCGTTCCTGCTGGCGTTGGAACGCCTGTCACCCCTGGAGCGCGCGGTCTTCCTGCTGCACGACGTATTTGACGAGGACTACGCCGCGGTGGCCGAGACCCTCGGCCGCACGGAACCGGCGGTCCGCCAGCTCGCCAGCCGGGCGCGCGAGCATGTCAGCCAGGCCCGGCCGCGGTTTTCGGTGTCGCAGGAGGACGCGACACGGCTGGCCACCGCCTTCATGGCGGCCTCAATGCAGGGCGACATGGCCGGTCTGTTGGCGCTGCTCGCCGAGGACGCGGTGCTGATCACCGACGGCGGCGGCAAGCGCAAGGCGGCGCTGCGCACGCTGGTCGGCCGCGACGATATCATCGGGCTCTTCGAGGGCCTGGCCTGGCGGGGCGGCGGTCTGAAGATCGAGGGCCTTACCACGGCGCGCATCAACGGCTATCCGGGCTTTGTCCTGACCCTGCACGACGGGCCGGAGACCATCGCCTTCCAGCCGGGCGAGGACGGGATGATCGCCGCCATCTACATGGTGCGAAATCCGGAAAAGCTCGCCCACGTGCTGGGCGGCGACCCGCCCTAAGTGCGCGGCCGCAGGCGCGGCATCATGGCGCGGCGAAGCTGACCCGCCGATCGCCGGGCGGCCGCCAGCAGCGACGTCGCCATCACCACGAAGAAGATCAGCAGCCAGAAGAGTTCGCGGGTCCGGCCGTGCGCGGCCTCCTGCACTTCATCGGGCGAGCGCCCGCCGAGCAGGCGCGAGACACCGAAGTATTCCAGGGCGCCGATGGCGGCCAGGGTCACCAAAAGGGCCCCCGCCAGACGCAGCCACATGATCAAGAATCCACCCCCAAATCACGGCGCAACTCGCGACCTGAACATCGGCCTTGCCGGCGCCGGCGTCAAACCCCGTTCCGAGGCAGACCTCTGGGGACCAAATGCGGCGTTCTGGGGACCGATCGGCCAGGCCGCTTGTGACGGCGGCGGCGGCGCCCTCTATGATCGCGCCGTGCGGTTCGACGAAAGATTCCTCGACGAGATCAAGACTCGCCTGCGTCCCTCGGACGTGATCGGCAAGACGGTGAAGCTGCGCCGGCAGGGGCGCGAGTTCGTCGGCCTGTCGCCCTTCACCAAGGAAAAGACCCCCTCGTTCTACGTCAACGACGACAAGGGCCAGTTCTTCGATTTCTCGTCCGGCAAGACCGGCGACATCATCTCCTTCCTGCAGGAAACCGAGCGGCTGACCTTCGTGGAAGCCGTCGAGCGGCTGGCGGCGGAGGCGGGCGTGGCTCTGCCGGCGGTCGATCCGCGCGCCGCCGAGCAGGAGAAGGTCCGCCAGGGGCTGTCGGAATGGCTGGAGCTCGCGGCCCAGTGGTTCGAGGCGGAGCTGCGCCGTCCGGCGGGCCGCGAGGCCAGGGCCTATCTGGAAAAGCGCGGCCTGCCGGAGAAGGACTGGGCGCGTTTTCGTTTGGGTTTTTCTCCCTCCGGTCGAACCGCGCTCAAGGACTACCTGGTCGCCAAGGGCGCCAGACCGGGCGAGCTCGTTGAAACCGGCCTGCTGATCGCGCCGGACGAGGGCGGGGCGCCCTATGACCGGTTCCGCGACCGGATCATCTTCCCCATCGCCGATGCGCGGGGCCGGGTGGTCTCGTTCGGCGGCCGGGCGATGGACCCGCAGGCCCGCGCCAAATACCTGAACGGCCCGGAGACCTCGATCTTCCACAAGGGTCACCACCTCTATGGCCTGGCCGAGGCCCGTAAGCTGATCGCCGCGGCGCCAGCCGGAGAGCCGCTGCCGCTGGCGGTGGTCGAGGGCTATATGGACGCCATCGCCTGCCATCGGGCCGGTATCCCGGCCGTCGCGCCGATGGGCACGGCGCTGGGCGAGGATCAGATGGAGATCCTGTGGCGCCACCACCCCGAACCGACGCTGAGCTTCGATGGCGACCGGGCCGGGCGTCAGGCCGCCTTCCGGACCATGGACCGGGCGTTGCCGCTGCTGAAGCCGGGCAAGAGCTTCCAGTTCGCCATCGTAGAGGGCGGCAAGGACCCCGACGAGGTGCTGCGCGAGCAGGGACCGGCGGCGTTGAGGACGCAGCTCGCCAATTCGACGCCCTTCGCCGAGGCCCTGTTTCTGCGTGAGCGGGACGCCGAGCCCTACGACACGCCGGAGCGCAAGACGGCGCTGAAGACCCGCCTGCGCAAACTGGCGGCCACCATCGCCGACGGCGACCTGGCCCAGGCCTACAAGGAGGACTTGCTCGGCCGGTTCGAGCAGCTCTGGCCGACGCGGCAGGGCGTCTACACGGTGGGCGCGGCGGCCCGCGAGATGTCGCGCGCCCGCTGGGACAAGCGGCGAAATCCCAACGGCATATCCGACGGCCCGGCAACCTCGCAGGCCAAGGATGCGAGCCAGCGCCTTCGCGTATCTCCCCGTCCGCTGGCCGCGGCCCTGGCGTTCGCGGCGATCCAGGACCCCAGCGTCATCGACGACAAGATTGAACTGGTCGGCGCCCGCGGCTTTGGCGACGAGAAACTGGATACGCTGGCCCAGGAGCTGGTGCGCCTGCGCTACGAGACCGAGGGCATGGAGTTCGACGCAGCAATCCGCGAGCTGGGCTCGCGCGGCTTCGGACCGGCCAATCTGGCGGTCCTGGAGCAGGACGCGCGGCGCGCCGGGGTCTCCGCGCCCTTCCTGCAGGCCACCGGCGAGCGGGCCCGCGACCTCTGGCGCCAGGCCTTCGACCTGCTG
>JAYVDG010000615.1:0-3237 GCA_043749525.1 Phenylobacterium sp. | reverse complement strand
ACGCGGCGTCAGCCCGCGCGCAGCGGGTGGAGACATGACGGAGACCCTTGAGCCGCCTGTGAAAACGACTCGTGGTCCTACGCGCCGGTTCGAACAGCGCAAGACCGCCATCGTCGCCTCCGCCGTCGAGGTGCTGAACCGCAAGGGCGTGCGCGGCATGACGCTCGGCGAGGTGGCGGCCAGTCTGAACCTCGTGCCCACCGGGGTGATCTACTACTTCAAGAACAAGGAAGAGCTGGCGGCGGCCTGCTTCCTGAAGGGCGTCGAGGGCTTCACCCAGTTCCTCGTGGCGGGCGAGACCGGCGCTGATGTGCGCGAGCGCCTGACCCGGTTCTTCGACGCCTATCTCGACTATCGCCGCCGGATGGCCTTGGCTGAGGTCGAGCCCCTGACGACCTTCAACGATGTGCGCGCCCTGAACTCCGCAGCCGTCAACGCCGCCTATGTGGACATGTTCCGGCGCGCCCGGGGTCTGCTGGATGGGCCGGAGACCGCGAACCTGACCCGGCTGGAGCTGAACGCCCGGACCCACATGCTGCTGTCGGAGATCTTCTGGGCGCCGGTCTGGCTGCACCGGCACGATCCCGAGGACTATGGCCGGGTGACCCAGCGCCTGCTGTCGATCACCGCCGACGGCCTGGCCGCGCCGGGCGCCGCCTGGAACCCCAGACCCTTGCCCGACCTGATCCCCGAGCCGCCGGAGGGTGGGGAGATCTCCAGCGAACTGTTCCTGCGAGCGGCCACCGAACTGATCAACGAAGAGGGCTATCTCGGCGCCTCGGTGGAGAAGATATCCGCGCGGCTGAACGTCACCAAGGGCGCCTTCTACCACCACAACGAGACCAAGGATGAGTTGGTGGAGGCCTGCTTCGAGCGCACCATCGAGGTGATGCGCCGGGCCATCCGCCAGGCCGAGGTGGTCAGCACCGACGGGCTGCAGACCCTGGCCACGGTGGCGACGGCCTTGGTGGAGTACCAGATGTCGGGCAACGCCCCGCTGTTGCGCACCTCGGCCCTGACCTAGGCGCCGGAGTCCATCCAGCCCAAGCTGGTGGCCAAGTTCGACCGCATCTCCGACCGCTTCGCCTCGCTGATCAGCGACGGGATCGCCGACGGCTCGATCCGGCCCATTGACACCAACATCGGGGCCCAGGTGATCACCGCGGCGATCAATGCGGCGGCCGAACTGCGGCACTGGGCGGCGGCGGTCACGCCGGGTCAGGCGGTGAACCTCTATGTGCGGCCGCTGTTCGAGGGCTTGCTGTCGCCTCCGGTACGCTGAGTTCCACAACGACGAGACGGCTCAGAGCCTTTTAGGATCAGATGGAATCATCTGATCCGTTCAAAAAGGCTCATAAACTTAAGAGTTAGAGCGCGCCGGACGGGTTAACCGGGTTCCACTTAACCCTGGCGCGCTCTGGCGGCCGCGAGAGGGTAGGGGACGTGAAGAAGCTTCTGATCGCCAACCGGGGCGAGATCGCCGTCCGTATCGCCCGCACCGCCGCCGAGATGGGGATCGCCACGGTGGCGGTCTACGCCGAGGACGACGCCGCCTCTCTCCACACCCGCAAAGCCGACGAGGCCGTGGGGCTGAAGGGCTCGGGACCGGCCGCCTATCTCGACGGGGCGCAGATCCTGGCGGTGGCCAAGGCCGCCGGCGCCGACGCCATCCATCCGGGCTACGGTTTCCTCAGCGAGAACGCGGCCTTCGCGCGGACCTGCGCGCAGGCCGGGGTGACCTTCGTCGGCCCGAGCCCCGAAACCCTCGAGCTTTTCGGCGACAAGGGGCAGGCGAGGGCGCTGGCCGCCCGCTGCGACGTGCCGATCCTGCCGGGGACGGACGGTGACACGACCCTGGAGGAGGCCAAGGGCTTCCTGGCGGGGCTGGGGACCGGCGGGGCGGTGATGGTCAAGGCGGTCTCCGGCGGCGGCGGGCGCGGCATGCGCCCCGCGCGGTCGGTGGAAGAGCTGGAGCAGGCCTTCGAACGCTGCGCTTCGGAGGCGCTGTCGGCCTTCGGCGACGGCTCGCTCTATGTGGAGCAGTTCCTGCCCAAGGCGCGGCACATCGAGGTGCAGATTCTCGGCGATGGGGTGAGCGTCTCCCACCTTTGGGACCGCGAGTGCAGCCTGCAGCGCCAGCGCCAGAAGGTCGTGGAGATCGCGCCCGCCGCGACCCTGCCCATGGCGATCCGCGAGCAGCTGTTCGAGGCGGCTGTGGCCCTGGGCCGCGCCGCCCACTATCGCAGCCTGGGGACCGTGGAGTTCCTGGTGGAGGTGGGCGAGCGCCTGGTGTTCATTGAGGCCAATCCCCGCCTGCAGGTGGAGCACACGGTGACCGAGGAGGTGCTGGGCCTGGACCTGGTGCGCCTGCAGATCGAGGTGGCGCGGGGCCGGTCTCTGGCTGACCTGAACCTGACGCAGACCGAGGTCCCGATACCGCGTGGTGTCGCCGTGCAGGCCCGCGTCAACCTGGAGACCATGAGCGCGGACGGTTCGGCCCGGCCGGCAGGGGGCGTGCTGTCGGCCTTCGAGCCGCCCTCGGGGCCGGGGGTCCGGGTCGACGGCTTCGGCTACGCTGGCTACCGCACCAGCGCCCGCTACGACTCCCTGCTGGCCAAGCTGATCGTCCATGCGGGGTCGGGCGGCCTGCCGGTTGCCGTCGCCAAGGCGCACCGCGCTCTGTCGGAGTTCAAGATCGCCGGGGCGCCCACCAATATCGGCTTCCTGCAAAGCCTGTTGGCTCATCCGGCGGTGGCGTCTGGCGAGGTCCACACCCGCTTCATCGAGGAGACCATGGGTGAGCTGGCCGCCACGGCTGACGCCCCCAAACTCTACTTTGAGGCCGCCCCGTCAGGTGGCGTCGCCAAGCGGGCGGGGGTGCAGATCGACGCAGTTGACCCCCTGGCGGTCCTGGCCCTGGGCAAGGAAGAGCGGGCAGCCGTTGAGGATGAGGAAGCCGAGGCCGAGGGACCGGAGGGGACCAAACCCCTGCGGGCGCCGCTGCAGGGCACCGTCATCGCGCTGTCCGTCGCGGTCGGCGACACGGTCCGAGAGGGCCAGGCCCTCTTCGTCATGGAAGCCATGAAGATGGAGCACGTGGTGGCCGCGGCCTTTTCCGGGGTGGTGCGCGAGATCACGGTGGCGCAGGGCGACACCGTCTTCGAGGACCATCCCCTGGCCTTCCTGGAGGAGGTCGAGGTGGCGGGCGGGACCGGCGAGGCCGAGGAGGTCATCGAC
>JAYVDG010000614.1:0-3243 GCA_043749525.1 Phenylobacterium sp. | reverse complement strand
CGGGAGAAGGACACACGCTTGCCGGTCAAAACGGCCGCTAGGTTGAGGGCTCGTGGCCGGCGTCGACCCAACGACGCAGCTCCTCGGCCTCGGCGCAGCCATAGGCGCAGATGCGGTCCAGCCGGGCCAGCATGACCCGGGCGCCGGCCAGGTCGCCGCGCTCCACCTTCAGCTCGCCGTAGTATTCGGTCGCGCCGCGATGCTCGGGCGCGATGGCCAGGGCCTGACGGTAATAGGTCTCGGCCCGGTCGAACTGGCCCTTCTTGCGCCAGGTGTAGCCCTGGTAGGTGAGGATGTCGGGGTGGGGCCCAAGCGCTTCGCGGGCGGCGGCCAGCGAGGTCAGAGCCTCGTCATAGCGGTGCTCGTTGATCAGGCTGACGGCGGCGACATAGGCGCGGTCTCCGGCGGCGGGGCCGGCGAACAGCAGCGGGCCGGAGGCCGCGACCGCTGAGCCGGCGATGGCGCTCTCCACCGCCTTCACCGCCGTGGCCAGGGCCGGGGCGTCGCCGCAGGTTCCGCAGGCGGTGGCGCGGGCCTTGAGCCAGTCCAGCTGCTCCTGCGCCTTGGGGTCCTTGAGACCGCCGAGCGCGACGCCGAGGCCGCGATGGGCCTCGATGTTGTCGGGTTCGAGCTTCACGGCCTTGTCGTAGGCGCGCCGCGCGC
Organism: Phenylobacterium sp.; assembly: GCA_043749525.1. Lineage (GTDB taxonomy): Bacteria > Pseudomonadota > Alphaproteobacteria > Caulobacterales > Caulobacteraceae > Phenylobacterium. Next base: position 2,580 of record JAYVDG010000614.1, on the reverse strand, counting down.
CCTTCAGGTCGTTCTGGCCGGCGTTGGCGGTTCCCAGCAGGCGCCAGGCCTCGGCGTTCTTCGGGACGGCGTCGACCACGTGGACCAGGGCGCGCTCGGCGGCCTTGTAGTCCTTGTCGTTAAGGGCCTGGATCGCCTTCACATACTCGGCGGCCGGATCATAGGACGGGGCCGACATGGAGGGCATGTCGCCACCGCCGCCCCCGCCGCCGCCGGAACTCCAGGCCGCGCCTGTGAGCGTGAGGCTGAGCACCGCCCCGAGGACCAGCGTCCCGCGCAGTCTGTCACCCATGATCGCCTCCCTGACCGTTAGCATAACATTGTCATGCTTCGCGTCCGGCGTCAGCGGGTTCGGTGGGCAAAGGGCGTGCGCTCACCGTATATTGAGGCCCGCAGCGACAAGGACCGTCATGACTCCCGCAGAGATCGACACCGCCTGCCTGGCCCTGCCCGGCGCGGTCAAGGTGGTGCAGTGGGGCGGCAGCGACGTCTACAAGGTGGGCGGCAAGATCTTCGCCATCGCGGGTCTGGCGGGCGGCCTGATGTTCAAGGTCACCGACCTGGCCTACGAGGTGATGACGCAGAGCGGGATGGCTCGGCCGGCGCCCTATCTGGCGCGCGCCAAGTGGGTGTCCTTCGACGATCCGGCGGCGCTGGACCCCGATGAGGTGGTCGATTGGCTGAAGACCGCCCACGGCCTGATCGCCGCCAAGCTGACGCGGAAGCAGAGGGCCGAGCTGGGACTCTAGCCGCCCAGCAGGGTGCGGATGTCGCGGATGGCGCCGGCGGCCTTGGAGTGGCGCTGGCGCCAGATCAGGAGGCTGACGGCGCCGAGCGTGGTGACCAGGAAGCTGATGGGGCCAAACAGCCAGGCCGCCGCCGCCAGGGAGAAGTAGTAGCCCCGCACGCCCGCATTGAAGGCCGAGAGCGCCGGGTTCAGCAGCCGGGCGGCGGCCTCGCCGTAGCGGTCCTTGAACGCCTGGTCGTCGGTATCGGGCGCCGCGCCCACCACGGCGATGCAGTAGTTCATCTGGCGGATCGCCCAGATGAAATCCAGCAGGCCGCGCGCTAGGGCGATCAGCACCAGGGCGATCTGGAACTCGAACAGGATGCGGGTGGAGGTCTTGATCACCACCAGGCTGGAGGCGGAGCGGAAGGTGCTCTCACCGCCGAACAGCACGCCCGCCGCGCCCGCGATCAGGATCAGGTTGGAGGAGGCGAAGAAGGAGGCGGAGTTCAGGACGTGGCCAAACAGCTGGCCGTCCATGAACTTGTTCTCCCGGCCCGCCATGTTCTTCATCCAGGCCAGCCGGATGACGGTCATGTCGGTGTTGATGGCGCCCTTGCCCCGGGCGGCGGCCTTCAGCAGCGGCTCATAGGCCAGCCACACGCCGAGGAAGACGATGAGGGCGGCCAGGTCCAGAGGGGAGAGCAGCAGGCTCAAGAGTCTATCTCTTTGAAGTTAGAGCCTGTCCGGGCGGCGAACCGGTTCCCACTTGCGCCTGACATGCTCTAGTCCTCCGTGATCAGACTGTGCTTGTTGGTGTTGCGCAGCGTCAGAGCCACCAGGAAGGCCAGGCCCATGACGATGGCCACATAGACGTAGAAGCCGCTCTCCATGTGCTCCTTCTTGAACCACAGGGCGACGTACTCGGCGGTGCCGCCAAACACCGCGTTGGCCGTCGCATAGGGCAGGGCGACGCCGAGCGCGCGGACGTGGGCGGGGAACAGCTCGGCCTTCAGCACCGCGTTGACGGCGGTGTAGCCCGAAAGGATGAGGACCAGCGCGCACATCAGGGCGAAGGCCATCATCGGGTCCTGGGTCACCGCGATCTTGCTGAAGATCGGATAGGTGAAGATCGTCCCCAGCAGGAAGGCCAGGGTGAGGGTGGTCTTGCGGCCCACCTTGTCCGACAGCAGGCCGAAGAGCGGCTGGGCGAACATGTAGACGCCGAGCGCGGCGGCGGTGATGGCGGTGGCCGAGTCCTTGGTGAAGCCCGAGGTGTTAACCAGGAACTTCTGCATGTAGGTCGTGTAGGCGTAGAAGGCCAAGGAGCCCGCCGAGGTCAGGGCGAAGATCGTCGCCGTCTCCTTGGGGAACTTGGCGAAGAGCAGCATGGTGCGGGACCGCTCTGCGCCCTCGGCCTGGGCGGTGAGGTAGGACTGGCTCTCCTCCAGGCCGGTGCGGATCCAGAACACCACGATGGCCAGCACCCCGCCGATGGCGAAGGGAATGCGCCAGCCCCATTCCTCCAGGTCGGCCTTGGGCAGGACGTGCTGCAGCAGGATCAGCACGCCCAGCGCCGTCAGCTGGCCCATGATCAGGGTGACGAACTGGAAGCTGGACCAGAAGCCGCGGCGCTTCTTGCCGGCCATCTCCGACATGTAGGTGGCGCTGGCGCCGTACTCGCCGCCCAGCGACAGGCCCTGGACGAGGCGGGCCAGGACCAGGGCCACGGGGGCGGCGGTCCCGATCATGCCGTAGTCGGGGATGATGGCGATGGCGAAGGAGCCGGCGCACATCATGGAGACCGAGACGGTCAGCGCCTTCTTGCGGCCGGCGCGGTCGGCGTAGAGGCC
>JAYVDG010000613.1:0-8877 GCA_043749525.1 Phenylobacterium sp. | reverse complement strand
ACGCCCGCGACGACGCCCACAAGGACGAGCTGATGGCGACCACGTTCAAGGGCAAGAAGCCGGAGATCGGCCGCTTCAAGGGCCTGGGCGAGATGATGCCGGCCCAGCTCAAGGAAACCACCATGGATCCCAAGAAGCGGATCCTGGCGCGCGTCACCCTGCCTCGCTCCGAAGAGGCCGTGGAGGACCTGGTGGAGGCCCTGATGGGCCGCAAGCCGGAGCTTCGCTTCCGCTTCATCCAGGAGAACGCCGAGTTCGCCGCCGCCGACCTGGACTGGACCTAGACAGCAAGAGCCCTTCGGGCTCTAAACTCTTGAAAAGTAGAGCGCGCTGGGCGGGTTAACCGGCTTCCACTTAACCCTGGCGCGCTCTAGCTGAACCGCAAGGCGCGGAACGCGTTGACTTGGAGGCGGTAGCCCCTATCTTCCGCCGCGCGCAACGATCGCCGTCCGCGCCGCCCGGGTTTCGCATTGCCTCGTTTTAGGGCGCGTTCCCGCCCACATTGCAACTGATGACCGAATTTTCTGAACTGGGCCTATCGCCCGCTACGCTCCAGGCCGTGGCCGACACCGGCTACACCACCGCCACGCCGATCCAGGCCGAGGCCATCCCCGTCGCCCTGCAGGGTCGCGACGTGCTCGGGATCGCCCAGACCGGCACGGGCAAGACCGCCGCCTTCACACTGCCGATGATCGATCGACTGGCCGCCGGCCGGTCCAAGGCGCGCATGCCGCGCGCCCTCGTCATCGCGCCGACCCGCGAACTGGCCGACCAGGTTTCGCTGTCCTTCGAGAAATACGCCAAGGGCCAGAAGCAGAAGCTCTCCTGGGCCCTGCTGATCGGCGGGGTCTCCTTCGGGGACCAGGAAGCCAAGCTGGACCGGGGCGTCGACGTCCTGATCGCCACGCCGGGCCGCCTGCTGGACCATTTCGAACGCGGCAAGCTGCTGATGACCGGCGTCCAGATCCTGGTGGTCGACGAGGCCGACCGCATGCTCGACATGGGCTTCATTCCCGACATCGAGCGCATCTTCAAGCTGACGCCCGCCAAGAAGCAGACCCTGTTCTTCTCGGCCACCATGCCGCCGGAGATCACCCGGCTGACCAAGCAGTTCCTCAATGATCCCGTGCGGATCGAGGCGACGCGTCCGGCCACCACGGCCGACACCATCACCCAGTACCTCGTGCGCCTGCCGACCTCCGACGCCAAGGCCAAGCGCACCGCGCTTCGCATGCTGATCGGCGCCGACGACGTGCGTAACGGGATCGTCTTCTGTAACCGCAAGTCCGAGGTCGATATCGTCGCCAAGTCGTTGAAGACGCATGGCTTCGACGCCGCGCCGATCCATGGCGACCTGGACCAGGCGACCCGCATGCGCACGCTGGAAGCGTTCCGCAAGGGTGAGCTGAAGCTGCTCTGCGCCTCCGACGTCGCCGCCCGCGGCCTGGACGTGCCGGACGTCAGCCACGTCTTCAACTACGACGTGCCGCACCACGCTGACGACTACGTGCACCGCATCGGCCGCACCGGCCGGGCAGGCAAGCTTGGCAAGACCTACATGATCGTCACCCCGGCCGATGCGAAGAACATCGACAAGGTGCTGAAGCTGATCGGCAAGGCACCGGAAGAGATCGTGCTGGAGGGCGTCGATTTCGCCTCCATCAAGGACGAGAAGCGCAGCGACAGCCGCGGCGGAGGCCGCGATCGCGGCCGTGGCGGCGAACGCTCATCGGGCCGTGGTGATCGGGATCGTGAACGGGAGCGTCCGCGCGCGCCGCATGGCGAGGTCGCCTCCCTGGAGCCCTTCGTCGCCGACCCAGACGCCGTCCGCGCGCCCAAGCCGCAACCAGTGGCCGAAGACGCCAAGACCGAACGCGCCCCCCGCGCCCGTGGCCGCAACCGTGGCCGCGCCAACCCGGAAGCCGACTCGGCGCCTGTCGAGGCCGTGGCCCAAACGGTGGAAACCCGTACCGAACGCGAACCCCGTACCGAACGCGAAACTCGTCCCGCACGCGAAGCGCGCCCCGAGCGCGAGGCTCGCCCTGAACGCGAAGCCCGTCCCGAGCGTGAGCCGCGCGCCGAACGCAACGATCGTCCGGCCCGTACGGATCGTCCCGACCGTGCGCCCCGCGCCGAAGGGGCCGATCGCCCCGAACGCACAGAGCGTCCGCGCCGCGAGCGTGAGGAGCGTCCCCGGGCCGCCGCCTCGTCGGAGGGTCGGCCGCCCCGCGAACGTGACCGCGATCGCCCCCGCCGCGAAGAGCACGACGATGGTGACCGTGTTGTGGGCTTCGGCAACGACATGCCGGCCTTCCTGAAAGTGGCGCCCACCCGTCCTCCGAGTGACGACTAGCCGACACAACCAGTCGAATCGAGCGGCGCCTTAACGGCTCGTTTGGCTATGTCGGCTATCATCCGTGTCGAAGATCGGATCGTCGGCGCCTGGGGGCGTGTGCGGGCCGAAGATCGGGGATGACCGCATGAGCGCTGGGATCGAAGTCAAGCTGCGTGGGCCGGACGCCTATATCCTGGCGCGTAAGGCTCTCTCGGCCATGGAGCAGCACCAGGTCTGGCCAACGGTGGTCAATTTCGAACTCTGGACCCACTGCGTCGGCGACCCCAACGGCGAACTGGCTCGCGAGATCACCCGCATCATCTCCACCGGTGAGGCCTTCACCGACACCCTGAGCGACGAGTTGGCGGCGGTCTACCTGCCCAAGGCGCGCCTCAACGAACAGATCCGCGACGCCGGCGACGCCCTGACCAAGGAACTGGCCAGCGTCTCCCAGGCCATCGAGACCGCGCAGAAGTCCAGCGTCGCCTACGGCCAGACCCTGGCCACGGCATCCAAGACCCTGAGCGAGCGGGAGGACGCCACCGAGGTGAAGTCGATGATCGACAACCTCGCCACCGCCACCAAGCGCGTCCAAAAGGAAAACAAGTCGCTGGAGAAGCGCCTCAGCGACTCCACCGCCGAGGTCGCCCGCCTGCGCGAGCACCTGGAGCAGGTGCGCCGCGACGCCACCACAGACGGCCTGACCAACCTGGCCAACCGCAAGGCCTTCGACGAAGAGCTCGAGCGCGCCTGCGCCCAGGCCGACGCCAAGGGTGAGAGCCTGGCCCTGGCGGTCATCGACATCGACCACTTCAAGAACTTCAACGACACCTGGGGCCACCAGACCGGCGACCAGGTCATCCGCTACGTCGCCAGCGTCATCGGCGGGCGGGGCGCCCCGCCCCGCTTCGCCGCACGCTACGGCGGCGAGGAATTCGCCCTGATCTTCCCGCGCGAAGGTGGCGACATCGCCATCGCCACCCTGGAAGAAATCCGCGAGGAAGTGTCCTCGCGCATGCTCAAGCGCCGGTCCACCAACGAGGACCTGGGCACCATCACCGTCTCGGCGGGTCTGGCCGAGCGCCTGCCCGGCGAGAGCGCTCACAACTTCGTGGAGCGCGCCGACGGCGCCCTCTACGCCTCCAAGCGCGGCGGGCGCAATCGGGTCAGCCGGGCCGAGATGATCGCCGCCGCGGCTTAAGCGGACGCACGGCGCTTTTCCCCTAGCCTGACGCGGGGGTATCCTCCCTTAGATCGTGCGCAACGACGCCCGGGAGGAAACCATGGCCTATACGAAGCTCAAGACGTCCGTGCAGGACTGCATCGGCCTGATCACCATGGCCGACCCCGGAACCCTCAACGCCGCTGGCCTCGACCTGATGGACGAGTTGAAGCAGGCCTTCGACGCCTTCGCCCAGAAAGACTCCGGCGTTCGTTGCGTGGTGCTGACCGGGGAGGGCCGCGGCTTCTGCTCCGGCGCCAATCTGTCAGGCCGCGGCGGTCCCCAGGCGCCGGCCCCCGATCCTGAAGGCCCCGACGCCGGCGCGGCGTTGGAGAGCGTCTACAACCCCTTCATGAAGAGCCTGCGGGACTATCCGGTCCCCATCGTCACCGCCATCAACGGCGTGGCCGCGGGCGTCGGCTGCTCCCTGGCCCTGATGGGCGACATCATCGTGGCCGCCGAGAGCGTCTACTTCCTGCAGGCCTTCCGCCGCATTGGCCTGGTGCCGGACGGCGGCTCGACCTACCTGCTGCCGCGGCTGATCGGCAAGGCCCGCGCCATGGAGATGGCCCTGCTGGGCGAGCGCCTGCCGGCCAAGACCGCCCTCGACTGGGGCCTGATCAACCGCTGCGTCGCCGACGACGCCCTGCTGTCCACCGCCATGGAGCTGGCCACGGCGCTCGCCAGCGGTCCCTGGGCCCTGGGCTCGATCCGCAAGCTGATCTGGGACAGCCTGGACGCCGAGTGGTCCGATCAGCTCCACGCCGAGCGTATGGCCCAGAAGCACGCGGGCCGGACGGAAGATTCTCGGGAGGGCGTTCTCGCCTTCCTGCAAAAACGGCCGGCGGCGTTCACGGGCAGGTAGTCCGCGCAGCGTCCGCCCGCCAACGGGGGACACGCTTATGAAGCTCATCGTGACCATCTTCGGCGCCTTGCTGGCGATCCTTGGGGCGATCTGGGTGCTGCAGGGGCTGAACATCCTGCCCGGCAGCTTCATGACCGGGGATATCAAGTGGGCCATCTACGGCGGGATCGCCATCGCGGCGGGCCTGGGCCTGGTGGTCTGGAGCCGCCGCAAGGCCTAACCGCCTTGCGCTCCGGGGCCTGCCCTCTATGCCTAGATGGTGTCCTCGGAGATCCGCATGCTCACAGTCCATCACCTGAACAACTCCCGCTCGCAGCGGGTGCTGTGGCTGCTGGAGGAACTGGGCGCGCCCTATGAAATCAAACACTACCAGCGTAATCCCCAGACCCTGTCTGCGCCGCCAGAGCTGAAGGCTATCCATCCACTGGGCAAGTCGCCGGTGATCACCGTGGACGGCGGCGTCCTGGCCGAGACCGGGGCGATCATCGACTACATCGTCGCCCGCTACGGCAAGGGCCGGCTGATCCCGGCGGCCAATACGCCCGAGCGGTTGGCCTGGAACTACTGGCTGCACTTCGCCGAGGGCTCGGCTATGCCGCCCCTGCTGCTGAAGCTGGTGTTTATCGCCCTGCCCGCCGGCGCGCCCGGGCTGCTGCGCGGCCTGGTGAAGTCCATCGCGGGCCGCGCCCAGGCCGGCTTCGTCGATCCCCAGCTGAAGACGATGTTCGACTACCTGGAGGAGGTGCTGACCCGCACCGAATGGTTCGCCGGCCCGGAGTTCACCGCCGCCGACATCATGATGAGCTTCCCCCTGGAAGCCGCCGCCGACCGCGCCGGCGCCCTGGTCGGCCGCCCACACCTGGCGGCCTTCCTGGAGAAGGTCCACGCCCGCCCGGCCTACAAGCGGGCCCTGGAAAAGGGCGGCCCCGACACCTGAACCCGTCCGATCAGGGCCAGCGCTGTCACCGGCGGGGCCTGCTCGATACGGCGGTAGACGCGGCAGTCATCGGTGCGGAAAAACAGGCCCAGACCGATCAAGTCCCGGCGCAGCAGGGCGTGATCGCCGAAGTCGTGCAGCGTCTTGAGCTGGTCGCTGATCTGTTTCTCATTGAGCTCCTCGCGGGCGGGGAGTTTGGACCACAGCACCCACAGCGCCAGGATCTGGTCGCTCCGCTTGGCCGGCCAGCGCGAGAGGCGCCCCTCCGGACCGAAGCAGCGGGCCACCCGCTCCACGGCGGCGAGATCGGCGGTTTCCTGTGGCGGGGTATCCGGCGCCGGCGCGTCGTTGGCCTGGGCCCGCAGGTCCTGGAAATTGCGGCGGCCGGCCGAGCGGGCCAGCATGTTCAGCAGGTCGACGTGGCTGGGGGCCGAGGCGCGGGCCACCAGTTGGGCGCGCAGGGCCTTGGCGACGCTGGAGACGTCCTGCGTCTGCAGCGAAATGACGGTTCTCGACATGATCTATCCCTCGCGTGCCGGGGATGAACGGTGATCGCCCTTCCGATCTGGCACGGTGAGATGTGTCAGTCGATCAAGTCTAAGCAGGTTTAGCAAACACTCGCGGGCGGCGATGCCTCGGTGAACTGCGGACCGTGACTGTGCCGATAGAGGCGCTCGCCAAGGCCGTCAAGCGGCGGCGCCCCTGAGGACGCCGCCGCGAGGGGCTCAGTTCAGGTCGAGACGGTCGGCGTTCATGACCTTGGTCCAGGCCGCCACGAAGTCGCGAGCGAACTTTCCTTGCGCGTCCGCGCAGGCATAAACCTCCGCCTGGGCCCGAAGCTCGGCGTGGGAGCCGAAGATCAGGTCCACACGGGTGGCTGTCCACTTCGGCGCCTTTGTGTGGCGGTCGATGCCGTTGAAGGCGTTGTCCGACCCGGCCGCCTGCCACTCGGTGTTCATGTCCAGCAGGTTGACGAAGAAGTCGGTGGTGAGCTGTCCAGGGCGGTTGGTGAGGACCCCATCCTTGGACCCGGCCGCATTGGCGCCCAGCACCCGCAGGCCGCCCACCAAAACGGTCATCTCCGGCGCGCTCAGCCGCAGCAGCTGCGCCCGATCGACCAGAGCTTCCTCAGGGGCCATGAACTGCTCGCCACGCCGGTAGTTGCGGAAGCCGTCGGAGGTGGGCTCCAGCGGGGCGAAGGAGTCGGCGTCGGTCTGCTCGGCCGAAGCGTCCATGCGGCCCGGCGTGAACGGAACTTCGACCGACGCGCCGGCATCCTTGGCGGCCTTCTCCACAGCCGCCGAGCCCGCCAGGACGATGAGGTCAGCCAGGGAGACTTTCCCGCCAAGCGCCTGGAATTCGCCGCGGATAGCCTCCAAGGCCGGCAGCACCTTGGCCAAGCCCGCCGGATCATTGACCTCCCAGTCCTTCTGCGGGGCCAGACGGACGCGGGCGCCGTTGGCGCCGCCGCGCTTGTCGGACCCCCGGAACGTCGAGGCCGAGGCCCAGGCGGCCGAGACCAGCTGCGACACCGAGAGGCCGGAGGCGAGGATCTTCGCTTTCAGCGCCGCGATGTCCGCCGCGCCGATCAGCGGGTGATCCACGGCCGGGATCGGGTCCTGCCAGATCAGCGTCTCCTTGGGGACCAGCGGGCCGAGATAGCGGCCGATCGGCCCCATGTCGCGGTGGGTCAGCTTGAACCAGGCCCGCGCAAAGGCGTCGGCGAACTGGTCCGGGTTCTCCAGGAAGCGGCGAGAAATTTTCTCATAGGCCGGGTCGAACCGCAGGGCGAGATCCGACGTCAGCATCTTCGGCAGGTGCTTCTTGGCCCGGTCATAGGCGTCGGGGATGTCGGGCGTCGCGTTCTTGGCGCGCCACTGCTGGGCGCCCGCCGGGCTCCTCTCCAGTTCCCATTCGAACTTGAAGAGGTTTTCGAAGAAGTAGTTGCTCCACTGGGTCGGGGTCTGGCTCCAGGTGACCTCGGGGCCGCCGGTGATGGCGTCGGCGCCGAAGCCTGTCCCGTGCTTGCTGCGCCAGCCCAGCCCCTGGTCCTCGATCACTCCGCCCTCGGGCTCGACGCCCACAAATGACGGATCCCCCGCGCCGTGGGTCTTGCCAAAGGTGTGGCCGCCGGCGATCAGGGCGACGGTCTCCTCGTCGTCCATAGCCATGCGGGCGAAGGTGTCGCGGATATCCCGCGCCGAGGCGACGGGATCGGGATTGCCGCCGGGACCTTCGGGATTGACGTAGATCAGGCCCATCTGGACCGCACCGAGAGCGGTGTGCAGCTGGCGTTCGCCGCTGTAGCGCTCATCCCCCAGCCAGGAGCCCTCAGGACCCCAATAGAGCTCCTCCGGCTCCCAGGTGTCGGCCCGGCCACCGCCGAAGCCGAAAGTCGCAAAGCCCATCGATTCCAGGGCGACGTTGCCCACCAGGACGTAGAGGTCGGCCCAGGAAATCTTGGCGCCGTACTTCTGCTTGATCGGCCACAGCAGGCGGCGCGCCTTGTCCAGATTGGCGTTGTCGGGCCAGCTGTTCAGGGGGGCGAAGCGCTGCTGCCCGCCGCCCGCGCCGCCTCGACCGTCCGAGGTGCGGTAGGTGCCGGCGCTGTGCCAGGCCAGGCGGATGAACAGGCCGCCATAGTGGCCGAAGTCGGCGGGCCACCAGTCCTGGGAGTCGGTCATCAGGGCGCGCAGGTCGGCGATCACCGCCTCCAGGTCGAGGCTCTTGAATTCCTTGGCGTAGTCGAAGGCCGGGCCCATGGGATCAGAGCGGGGCGAATGCTGGTTCAGGCCCTCAAGGCGCAGGTTCTGAGGCCACCAGTCACGGTTGGTCCGGCGGGTCCCACCGAACCCCATCGGGCATTGGCCCGGGGCGTTGTCGTCAGCCATCTCTGTCTCCCTAGCGTTTGGATTCTTGCCGAGCCCAATGGCCCGACCACCAATTCAACTAGCGCTAGAAAGACCCATTTTGAAGGATTGGGGAAATCGATTGTTCCGATCCACACCATAGAGCCACGCTATGGGATGGATCGGCGACGCCTCAGGCGTCCAGAACCTTGCCCGGTTCGATGGTCACGCTCTCGCCGCAGCCGCAGGCGTCGGTCTGGTTGGGATTGCGGAAGGTGAACTTGGCCGAGAGCTTGGTCTTCTCGTAGTCGATCTCGGTGCCGATCAGGAACAGCACGGCCTTGGGGTCGATCAAGATGGTGACGCCCTTGTCCTCCACCACCTCGTCCAGGGGCGCGGCGGCCGCGGCATATTCGATGACATATTCGGAACCGGCGCAGCCGCCGTTCTTCACACCCACCCTCAGCCCCGCATAGGGGACCTCGGCGCGGCCCATGATCTCGCGCACGCGCTCGGCGGCGGCGTCGGTCAGGGAGACGACCTTGGGGCGGGGACGACGGACGCGGGGGGCGGCGTTCAGATCGGTCATGTCATCTATATAGGTCAGAACATGTTCAATTGAAGTTTCGCCTCGTCGGACATCCGCGAGGGATCCCACGGCGGGTCGAA
>JAYVDG010000612.1:0-3266 GCA_043749525.1 Phenylobacterium sp. | reverse complement strand
CACCAGCCAGCTCGGCGCGCTGGACACCACCCACATCGCCGCCCTGGCCGCGACCCAGCTGGCGGGCCTGTCGGTCACCGGCCTTTCGGGCCTCAACGCCACCCAGATCAACGCGCTCTCGACCACCCAGGTGAAGGGGTTGACCACCAGCCAGATCAGGGGCCTGACCACCGCCGACATCGACGAGTTCAACCTCACCCAGATCGGCGGCTTCACCGCCACCCAGATCGGCGCCCTGGCCACCACCCACCTGGCGCAGTTCGACGCCACCGAGATGGCCAGTCTTTCGGCCACCCAGGTGAAGGGCCTCAACACCCTGCAGCTGCGCGACATGGACTCGACCACCCTCTCCAAGCTCACCGCAAGCCAGGTCGGCGCCCTGTCGTCGACCCAGGTCGGGGCCATCGCCGCCACCAATTTCGCGGCCCTGGCGCCGGGGGCGCTTGCGGCTCTGTCGGCCACCCAGATCGCGGGCCTCAGCTCGACGGGGCTGTCGGCCCTCGACAACACCCAGATCGCCGCGCTCTCCACCACCCAGGTCCAGGGCCTCACCGCCACCCAGGTGCGTGGCCTGGAGACCACCGACTTCGACAAGTTCACCTCCGGCCAGATCGGCGCCCTGTCGGCGACCCAGTTCGGCGCGCTCTCGACCACCAATCTCGCCTCCCTCGACCAGACCGAAGTCCGCGGCCTGACCACCACCCAGACCGGCGGCTTCACCGCCACCCAGATGGCCAGCCTGTCGGACGCCGACTTCGCCGAGTTCGCCACCACCCAGGTCGCGGCCCTGACCGCCAGCCAGGTGGGCGGGCTGTCGATCACCAACCTGACGGGGCTGTCGGCCAACCAGTTCGCGGCCCTGGACGCCACCAAGATCCGCGGCCTCACCGCCAGTCAGCTGGGCGGCCTGGGCGCCACCGACTTCGCGCGCTTCACGCCGACCCAGATCGTCAGCCTCTCGGCCGCCCAGATCGGCGCCCTGTCGGCCACCAACGTCTCCTCGCTGAACGCCACGGTGATCCAGCAGCTCAGCAACACCCAGCTGCAGGGCCTCACCGCCTTCCAGGTCCGGGCCCTGACCGCGACCGACGTGCGCGAGTTCACCGCCACCCAGATCAAGGGCTTCACGCAGGGTCAGTTCGGTTCGCTCTCGGCCAGCGCCCTGCCAGCCCTGTTCGACACCCAGTTCGAGGGCATCAGCGCCCTGCAGATCGGCGGCCTGTCGGCCTCGGGCGTCGCGGCGCTGAACGACACCCAGATCGGCTGGCTCTCGACGACCCAGCTTCGCGGCATCAGCGCCACGGCGCTGGGCGACCTCTCCACCTCCGACTTCGGCCGTTTCAGCCCGGTGCAGATCGGCAGCCTAACGCCGGCCCAGCTCGGAGCCCTGTCCTCCACCAACCTCTCGGTCCTCGACGCCACTCAGGTCACCGACCTCACCACCACCCAGGTCAAGGCGCTCACCGCCACCCAGCTCTCTGGGCTCTCGGCCACCGACCTCAGCGAGTTCGCCCTGACCCAGCTCGGCGCCATGTCGGCGACCCAGATCAACGCCTTCGGCGCCGGCGCCCTGGCGGCCTTGGACGAGACCCGGCTGGGGGCGCTCACCGCCCTGCAGATCGGCGGCCTCACCGCCACCAACCTCTCGGCCCTCACCGAAACCCAGGTGGCGGGCCTCAGCGCGACCCAGATCCAAGGCATCAGCGCCACCAACATCCGCGGCCTCAGCGCCACCGACTTCGGCGAGCTGACCGCCACTCAGCTGGTCCGGCTCACCGCCGGCCAGGTGGGCGCGCTCACCACCACCAACTTGTTTGGACTATCGGACACCCAGTTCGGGACCCTGGCCGCCACCCAGATCGCCGGCCTCACGACGACCCAGCTCTCGGCCCTCGGCCCCACCCAGTTGCAGAGCTTCACGGCCGGCCAGATCGCCGCCCTGCCGGGCGCGCAGATCGGATCGCTGTCGACCACCCTGATCGGGTCACTGACCACCACCCAGGTGCAGGCCTTCACCGCGACCCAGATTCCCAAGCTGACGGTGACCCAGGTGCGCCAGCTCACCTCGACCCTGGTGGCGGCCATGACGCCGGCCCAGGTCAACGCCTTCACCGTCCTGCAAATCCAGAACCTGCCGCCCGCCTGACGGGGTTGATCGCTGATTGGGGCTTGTGGTTCGCTCACTCTTACGCTTGAATTGAATTCAGTTCAATTTTAAGGTCAGTCATGAACATCCCGAAGATCGGCGCCTCGGAACGCCTGGTCCGCGCGGCCCAGGAGGAGCTCATCGCGAGCCGCGGCCTGCTGGAGATGCAGGCGGTGGCCAAGCGGGCCAAGGTCTCGGTCGGGCTGGCCTATCACCACTTCGGTTCCAAGGCCGGGCTGATCGCCGCCGTGGTGGAGGCCTTCTACAACCGGCTTGAAGACGCCGCCTTCAGCCCCTCGAAGCTGGTGTCGCCGGACTGGGCGGGCCGGGAGAAGGAGCGGATCGCCGCCTATATCGCCTTCCACTACGACCATCCCTTCGCGCCCCTGGTGGTCGGGCCCCTGAGCCGCGCCGCCGAGGTTCTGGATGTGGAACAGGCCTTCACCCGCCGCCAGCTGACCGCCGGGGCCTACAACCTGCGGGCCGGTCAGCGGGCCGGGGTCATTCCCGCCGACCTCGACCCGCGGCTCACCATCGCCCTGCTGATCGGCGGCATCCGCCAGGCGCTGATCGCCGCCCTGACGAGCGCCCATCGGCCCGACCGCGCCGAGCTGACCGACAAGATCTGGGTCTTCGTCTCCGGCGGCCTTCGCCTGCCCGTCCCCGAGGCGCTTCCAGAAAGGAACCGACGCCGTGGCCAGTTCGCATGAGTTTCACCAGCCGAAGTCCAGCTACACCAAGGACGACCTGATCGCCTCCAGCCGGGGCGGCTATTTCGGCCCCGGCAATGCGCAGCTCCCCGCGCCGCCGATGCTGATGATGGACCGGATCACCCAGCTCAGCCTCGATGGCGGCGCGTTCGGCAAGGGCCACATCGCAGCCGAGCTGGATATCACCCCCGACCTCTGGTTCTTCGCCTGCCACTTCCCGGGCGACCCGGTGATGCCGGGCTGCCTGGGGCTGGACGCCATGTGGCAGCTGGTGGGCTATTGGCTGGGCTGGTCGGGCTCGCCGGGCAAGGGCCGCGCCCTGGGCGGCGAGGTCAGGTTCAAGGGCGACATCACCCCGGCCACCCGGCTGGTGCGCTTTGAGGTGAGCCTGAAGCAGGTGCGGCGGGGCC
>JAYVDG010000611.1:0-3268 GCA_043749525.1 Phenylobacterium sp. | reverse complement strand
CTGTTCGGGGAACGCCAGGATGAAAGCCGCAGTGCTGCGCGAAGTGGGCAAGCCGCTTCTGATCGAAGACGTCCAGATCAACAAGCCGGGCCCGCACGAGGTCCTGATCCGCACCAAGGCCGCTGGCCTCTGCCACTCCGACCTGCACTTCATGCTCGGCTCCTATCCGACGGTCATGCCGACGGTTCTTGGCCATGAGAGCGCCGGTGTCGTCGAACAGGTGGGGTCCGAGGTCCGCACGGTGAAGGTGGGCGACCACGTCATCACCTGCCTGTCGGCCTATTGCGGCCATTGCGATCAGTGCCTCACCGGCCACCTGTCGCTCTGCGTCTCGCCGGAAACCAAGCGCGGCAAGGACGACGAGCCGCGGCTCAGCGCCGCCAACGGCCCGATGGCCCAGTATCTCAACCTGTCGTCCTTCGCCGAACAGATGCTGATCCACGAGCACGCCTGCGTCGCGATCCGCAAGGACATGCCGCTCGACCGCGCCGCCCTGATCGGCTGCTCGGTGATGACCGGCGTGGGCGCCGCGATCCACACCTCCAGCGTTCGTCCGGGTGAAACCGTGGCCGTCATCGGCCTGGGCGGCGTCGGCCTGGCGGCGGTCAACGGCGCGGCGATCGCCGGCGCCGGCCGGATCATCGCCATCGACAACGTCGGCTCCAAGCACAATCTTGCCATGCAGTTCGGCGCCACCGACTTCATCGACGCCTCCCAGACCGATGCGGTCAAGGAAGTGCTCGAAATGACCAAGGGCGGCGTGCACCACTCCTTCGAGGCCATCGGCCTGTCGAAGACCGCCGAGCAGGCCTTCAACATGCTGCGCCGTGGCGGCACGGCCAACATCATCGGCATGATCCCGGTCGGCCAGACCATCACCCTGATGGGCGCCGCCTTCCTGGGCGAGAAGAAGCTTCAAGGCTCGATGATGGGGTCGAACCGCTTCCCCGTGGACATGCCGCGCCTTGTCGACATGTACATGTCCGGGAAGCTGAAGCTCGACGAGATGATCTCCCAGCGCATCAAGCTGGAGCAGGTCAACGAGGGCTTTGACGACATGAAGAAGGGCGGATTGGCCCGCTCGGTCATCATGTTCGACTGATCGCTCCGGCGATCCGGATTTCTGAAAGGCCCTCCCTCGCGGGAGGGCCTTTTTCGTGAGAGCGGCTCTGACTTAGGGTTAAGCCGCTGTATTCCATAAATAAAGCTGTGATCTTTGGAAACCCGACGCGGTGTGGCGGATTGAGTCGCCGTACCCTTTCAGGAGCGCCCGACATGGCCGACGAGTCCGATCCCGAGCTGCTGCGCCTGGCCTGCATCTGGCGGGTGCGGTTCGGCGAGCCGCCGCCGATCGTCACCGATGCGGAGATGATCCGGCGGGTGCTGGACTCGCTCCCGCCGGAACCCGTTCCGGAAACCGCCTAGCCCTGCAGAACCTTGCGCACGCCGGCGTTAAGGTCGTTCTCCACTCGGCTCTCGACGTTGAACAGCAGGGTGGCCCGGGTCGTGGTGTCATAGGGCGCCCAGGCGGGCAGGCCCGGCGCATTGGGATCGCCGGTGCGGGCGAAGGCCAGCCAGGCTGAGGACATCTGGTCGGCCACCGCCTGGGGTTCGTCGCCCCGTCCCACGAAGTTGCGGGCCTTCTCGACATTGTCGAACACCAGCGGGATCTCCAGGGCATGGGGGCACTTCAGCCGGCCCCGTGACACCGGTGTCTCCCAGGTCAGCATGTAGACATAGGCCGGCGCGGCCTTCTGCGCGGCCTTGCGCTCGGCGATGGTGATGGAGCCCAGCCACATGCCCGTCGCCGTCTGAGCGGCGGCGGCCAGGTAGGTCGGCGAATAGTCGGGGTGCACCTTGCGCAATTCGGCCACCAGGGCTTCGGCCTTGTCGCCGGCGGCGGCCTTGGAGCGCTTGGCCAAGTCCTCCTCGGTCAGCTCGCCGAATTTCGGGTCGCCGATCATGAACAGCGTGCTCTCGTCCTTATTGGTGCCGATGAGCACCGGCACATCGGCGCTGATGGCGGGCGCGTCGGGGACGAAGGGATCGCGGGGCAGGGCGACGCCGTCCACCACCGGGGTGAAGCCGCGCATCCGGTCGCCGACCTTCACGCTGGCCCGGCTGAGCGTCTCGGTGTCCAGCGCCGCCAGGCCCGCGGCGTCCTTGACTCCCAGGACCTCTAGATAGCTCTGGGCGATTTTGGCTGCGTCGGCCTTGGTGGCCCCACGCAGGCCGGGGCCTGACTGGACGATGGCCTTGTGGAACAGGCCCTTGGCGCCGGGCATGGCCATCAGCAGCGAGACCTTCCAGCCTCCGCCACTCTCGCCGAAGATGGTGACGTTGGAGGCGTCGCCGCCGAAGGCCTCGATATTGTCCCGCACCCATTCCAGCACCTGGACGATGTCCAGCATGCCGGCGATCCCCGACTGGGCGTAGTCGGGACCGAACGCCTCGCCCAGGTGCAGGTAGCCAAAGACGTTGAGGCGGTGATTGACCGTGACGGTGACCACGTCGCCCTTCCGGGCCAAGCCTCCGCCGTCGTACATGGCCGCCCCGCCCGAGCCGTTGGCGAAGCCGCCGCCGTGCAGCCACACCATGACCGGGCGCTTGGCCTGGTCGAGGCCCGGCGTCCAGACGTTGATGAACAGGCAGTCCTCCGACGAGCCAGGCTCGTCCGGCGCAGGCGGGTCGCCGGCCGAGGAGCCGCGCTCGCCGGGCGCCATGCCCGACTGGATGGCCGGCGCGCCATAGCTTGTCGCCTCGGCGGTCTCGGTCCAGGGAGCGGGCTGCTGCGGCGGCTTGAAGCGGTGTTGGCCAGTGGGTGGCGCGCCATAGCGCAGGCCTTTGAACACCTGCAACACGCCCTCGACATAGCCGCGAACCGGGCCGTTGCTGGTCTTGATCACCGAGGTGCGGGTGAGCGGCGCGGGCGCCATGTCGTCGGCCATCTGAGCTTCCTCCTGAGCGAGGGCTCTAACGGCCCCTGGCGCTATTCTGCGCCCGGGTATGGCAGGATGGCAACGCCGGCCGGCTACTCGGAGAAGACCCCCATCAGCACCGGGCGCGCATAGTCCTCCATCACCCCTTGCGTGGAGCCGGGATGACGGGTGGGGTCCATGGAATTGGCGCTGTTGAAGGCCACCATCAGCATCTGGGCGGCCAGCAGGGGGTCCACCGGCCGTATCGAACCATCGGCGATCCCGTCGCTGATCTGACCGGCGAAGGCGTGGCTAATCTGCTGGAAGCGCAGGCGTAGCTTGCGGCGCAT
>JAYVDG010000610.1:0-3272 GCA_043749525.1 Phenylobacterium sp. | reverse complement strand
TACTGATCAGCCGCGCGCCTCCACCGCTACGATCTCATGCCCCGGCCCCTTGCGCACCACCAGGTCGGCTTGGTCGCGAGCCGGCGCGATGTGGTCGTGGAGGTTCTTCAGGTTGACCCTCTCCCAGACGGTCCTGGCCAGGCCCTCCACCTCGGGCCGGCTCATGTGCCGGAAGCGGGCGTAGAAGGAGGCGGGGTCGTGCTCGGCGGCCTCCCACAGGCCTAGGAAGCGGGCGACATACCAGGCCTCCAGGTCGGGTTCTGGGGCGTCCAGATAGATCAGGCTGTCGATCAGCGACGGGCCGTGGGTGGGGATCAGGTTCAGCCCCTCGATAATCAGGATGTCCGGCGGCTCCAGGGTGCGGGCCAGCGCCGGGTCGACGTCGTAGGTGACGTGGGAGTAGCCGGGGAAGATCGTGGGCCCATGGCGGACGCCCTCCAGCGCCGCGCGAAGGGCGGCGTGGTCGTAGGAGCGCGGAAATCCCTTCTGGTTCAGGATTTCCAGTTCCGTCAGCCGGGCGTTGGGAAACAGGAAGCCGTCGGTACAGACCAACTCCACCCGCGCCCCGGTCGCCGCCAGGTTTTCGGCCAGCGCCTGGGCGAAGACGCTCTTGCCCGCCGCCACGGCTCCCGTGACGCCGATGATGTAGGTCCCCGACGCGGGTCGCCGCGTGGCGAGACGCTCGGCTACCTGGCTCAGATCCATCCCGGCCATCGGCCCTCCGCGTATTTTCGGCGCGACCCTGACACAGGCGCCCGGTCTTGGGCTAGATGGCGGGAAAGAGGGGAATTCAGATGGCCAAGACCAGCAACAACACGTCCGTCGAGGACCTGAACCGCGCCAACGACGGCAAGCTGCCGGGCCACCTGGGCCTGACCGTCACCGAGGTCGAGGACGGCAAGGTGGTGGGGCGGTTCGAGGTGCGGCCCGAGCTGGTGGCCCACACCGGCTTCCTGCTGGCCGGCTGCCTGCTGTCGGTGGCCGACATCCTCTGCGCCTACGGGGTCTCCACCGTCTGGCCCGAGGGGGCCAGCGGCTTCACGACGGCGGAAGTGAAGTGCAACTTCATGAGCACCCTGCGGGAGGGCGCGGTGGTCTGCACCGCCCAGATGCTGCACGGCGGCCGCACCACCCAGGTCTGGGACGCCACGCTCACGGACGCCGCCACCGGCAAGCTGATGGCCGCCTTCCGCTGCACGCAGATCATTCTGTATCCGCGCGCCTAGAGCGCGCCAGGGTTAAGCGGAAACCGGCTAATCCGTCCGGCGCGCTCTACTTCTTTGATTTTAGAGCCCTTTTAAACGGGTCAGATGATCCCATCTGACCCTAAAAGGCTCTAGGCGTTCGCGGACGTCGTGGAGGCCTGAGCCTCGGCCTTCGGCGGCGGCGCCTGCAGCAGCTCGATGGTATAGCCGTCGGGGTCCTTGGCCAGGCCGACCATGGCCCCGCCCAGGCTGGCGATGGGGGCGGGTTCGCGCAGGATGGTCAGGCCCTCGGCCTTGATGCGGTCGCTCACCGCCTTGGGGTCGGTGACGTAGAAGACCAGTTTGACCGGGTTGTCCTTGTAGTTGCGCTCCGAGCCGTCGGTGTAGTGCATCAGCACGACAGCCGTTCGGCCCTCGAAGGCCACCACCACTTCGTCCATGTAGTCGAGCTTGAAGGTCTGAACCTGCTTCATGCCCAGCACCCGGGTGTAGAAGTCCACGGACTTGGCCAGGTCGCTGACCCCGATGCCAGTGGCGCCGAGATAGTCGGGGGAACGGGGCATGCTGGTTTCCTCTCAGGTTTTCATCGTGAATAGCCGACCCCGGCATACCGCAACATTGAAAAGTGGCGAGGCCTAGCGGTCGCGCCGGAACTTCGCGGCGTCGGCGGCCAGGGAGGACTGCATCTTGGCCTCCACGTCCTCCTCCGCCTGATAGGGCAGGGCGCCCGCCACGCCACGGATCGCCAGCCACATCTGCAGGCTGAACTGGGGCAGGATCTTCAGGGGGCGGCGCTTGTCGGTGACGTCCCAGCCGGCAGCCTCGAAGGCTTCGACCTGGTCGCGTTCCGACTTGCGCTCAATGCGGTCCCAGTCGGCGGGCAGGGGGACCTCGTCGGCCTCGTCGAGGGTCAGGCCGAAATTGGCGCGGCTGACCTCGTCCAGCTGGGGAAACTCGGCCTGCGCCCCGGGCTCGCGCATGGCGGGCTTCAGGACGGAGGCGAATTCCAGGTCGGCGATGCCGGGCAGGTCGATCAGGCGGCGCAGGGTGCTCATGAGATGGAGTTTAGCCGATGCGCCCGCGCGGCCCAAGCGGGGCTGGCCGTCTCGACGACGCCTGCTACACCTTGGCCATGGCCGCCCCCGACGACTCGTACGATCCCCTGACGCCGGTTCCCGCGATCCGCCGCATCTTCTCCGGCGGCGACGCCTTCTCCCTATGGTTCAGTCTCGGCATCGGCCTGCTGGTGCTGCAGGCCGGCGGCTTCCTGGTTCCCGGGCTCAGCCTGCCGCAGGCGTTTGGCGCGATCCTGGTGGGATCGGTGCTGGGGGTGCTGCTGCTGGCCCTGGCCGGCGTGGTGGGCGCCGACACTGGGCTTTCGGCCATCGCCAATCTGCGGCCGGCGCTGGGCGTGCGCGGGGCGGCCATCCCCGCGGTGCTGAACGCCGTCCAGCTCACCGGCTGGGGCGCCTTCGAGATCATCGCCATGCGCGAGTCCGCCGACGCCCTGGCCAAGCAGACCTTCGGCGTCTCCAATCCCCTGGCCTGGACCCTGCTGTTCGGCGCGTTGGCCACGGCCCTGGCGGTGATGGGGCCGGTGTCCTTCGTGCGCCGCTTCCTGCGCGCCTGGGGATTGTGGCTGCTGCTGGCCGGCGCGGCCTGGCTGACCTGGAAGCTGCTGGCCGACCATGACTTGGCCGCCCTGATGGCCAGGGCGGGGACCGGCGAGATGAGCTTCGGCGCGGGCGTCGACCTGGTGGTGGCCATGCCGCTCTCATGGCTGCCGCTGATCGCCGACTACACCCGCTTTGGCCGCACGCCGGGCGCCATGTTCCGGGGCAGCGCCCTGGGCTTCCTGCTGGCCAATATCTGGTTCTTCGGCCTGGGCGCCTGCTATGCCCTGGCCTCAGGCGGCGAGAACATGCTGCTCACCGCGCTCGCGGCCTCGGGGGGCGGGATCGCCCTGCTGCTGATCCTGATCGACGAGACCGACAACACCTTCGCAGATATCCATTCGGCCGCGGTCTCCACCGCGACCCTGGTCCGCGCCCGGCCGGCCCGGCTGGC
>JAYVDG010000609.1:0-3274 GCA_043749525.1 Phenylobacterium sp. | reverse complement strand
GTGGGCCAAGTCCTGGCCTGGTTTCTGGGAGCGCTGGCGGGGGCGTGGAGTGGGAACCTGATCGCCGGACGCCGGGCCCTGGCGGGCCGCATCGTCAGTGGCCTGTTCCTGGCCTTCGCGGCCTGGACGATGGCCACGACCGCCTATCCGCTGTGGACGCGGGTGGGACTGGTGATCGCGGTGCTGATCGCCGCGGTGGCGGCGGATCGAGCCTCAGGGCGCCCTAGGAATTAGCCGCGAAGGTAAGAGTCTCGCGGACGCGGCCGCCCTTGCCCTTCTTGCCGTGCTTGCCCTTGGCCAGCTTGGCCTCCATCAGCGCCTTCTTGCTCTCCGGAATTTCGGAGACGGTGGCGATGCGCACGCGGGGCGAGACATAGGCGCCCAGCTTCAGCGGCAGGTCGGCGGCGGTGGCGAACTCGCGGTTCATGAACACCAGGGGATTGAGCGGCTTGCCGTCCTGGCGGATCTCGAAGTGGACGTGGGGACCCGTCGAGGTGCCGCTGGAGCCCATGCGGCCCACGGTCTCCCCGGCCTCCACATAGGCGCCCCGCTTCACGCCCCGCTCGATCTTGCCGAGGTGGGCGTAGAAGCTGGTGAGGCCGACGCCGTGCTCGACCTCGACATAGCGGCCATAGGAGGGGCTCTCGCCAGCCCGCTTCACGATGCCGTCGGACACGGCCAGCACCTTGGTGCCGGTAGGGCCGGCGATGTCGACGCCCTCATGCAGGCGGCCATGGTCTTCCCAGGGCAGGCGTCGCAAGCCGAATGGGGAATTGATCTTCTCGCCGGGGACCGGATTGCCGCAGTCGAAGACCGGCGGCGGGGCGGGCGGCTCAGCCGCCTCGGCGGGCGCATCGGCGACCGCGACTGGGACCTGTTTCTTGTCGCTGGGCAGGGCCGCATAGGCGACCGTGGCGACGCCCAGGGCGAGCGCGCCGGCGAAGGCGGCCTCCAGCCCGAAATGGCGCACGCGATCGGTCGTCGACGAAAACTTCGAAAACAAGCGGAACCTCTTCCAGTATTGTCGAGCTTAAAATTCGTCCGCTAGAGGTTGTGCGGAACAGCTTCGACCAATCGCCACGGGTATGCGGCGGCTAAGTGCCGTGGCTTTAAGACCAAAAATTGACGGCGTTAAGGATTAGCTTTGAACCTATTGTCGCAGAGCCCGATGAAGCTCAACCATAGATTCAAGTGGTAAAGGTTCTCCTAGCCGGGCTGCGACAAAATCGCAGCCCGCGCCAGCGAGGACCTGAAACCGCGGGCCTAGAGGCTTTTGAGGATACCTTCGACCATCTTCTTGGCGTCTCCGAACAGCATCATGGTGTTGTCGCGGAAGAAGAGTTCGTTCTCGACCCCGGCATAGCCGGAGCTCATGCCGCGCTTCACGAACAGCACGGTGCGGGCCTTCTCCACGTCCAGGATCGGCATGCCATAGATGGCGCTGGTGGGGTCGGTCTTGGCGGCCGGGTTGGTGACGTCGTTGGCCCCGATCACGAAGGCCACGTCGGCGCTGGCGAACTCGGCGTTGATGTCCTCCAGTTCGAAGACCTCGTCATAGGAGACATTGGCCTCGGCCAGCAGCACGTTCATGTGCCCGGGCATCCGGCCGGCGACGGGGTGGATGGCGTACTTCACCTCCACGCCTTCTTCCTTCAGCTTGTCGCCCATTTCGCGCAGGGCATGCTGAGCCTGGCTGACGGCCATGCCGTAGCCGGGGACGATGATCACCTTGGAGGCGTTCTTCATGATGAAGGCCGCGTCCTCGGCCGAGCCCTGCTTGACCGGCCGGGTCTCGACCTTGCCGCCGGAGGCTGCGGCCGAGTCGTCGGCGCCGAAGCCGCCCAGGATCACGGAGATGAAGCTGCGGTTCATCGCCTTGCACATGATGTAGCTGAGGATCGCGCCCGACGAGCCCACCAGGGCCCCGGTGATGATCAGCGTCACGTTCTCCAGCGTGAAGCCCAGGGCCGCCGCCGCCCAGCCGGAATAGGAGTTCAGCATGGAGACCACGACGGGCATGTCGGCGCCGCCGATAGGAATGATCAGGGTGACGCCGATCAGCAGGCTGAGGCCCGCGATGGCCCAGAAGGCCCAGATCGCCTGGCCGCCGCTCATCACCAGCACCACTACCAGGGCGACGATGGAGAGCGCGATGACGATGTTCAGCAGGTGACGGGCGGGCAGCATTATCGGCGCGCCGCTCATGTTTCCGTTCAGCTTCAGCGCCGCGATGATCGAGCCGGTCAGGGTCACGGCCCCGATGGCGAGGCCCAGGCTCAGCTCCACCAGGGAGTTGAGGTGGATCTGGCCCGTGGCCTTATCCAGGATGCCGTAGGCGGCCGGGGTGTAGATGGCGGCGATGGCCACCAGGCAGGCTGCGGCGCCCACGAGGCTGTGGAAGGTGGCCACCAGCTGCGGCATCGAGGTCATGGCGACCTTGCGGGCGATCACCGCGCCCACCGTGCCGCCGATGGCGACGCCGCCGACGATGAGGCCCAGCGTCAGGGTGTCCAGCGCCTGCTGGCCCCAGAGGGTCAGCAGGGTCGTCCCCACCGCGATGGCCATGCCGATCATGCCGTTGCGGTTGCCCGCCTGGCTGGTGGTGGGGCTGGACAAGCCGCGCAGGGCCAGGATGAAGAGGACGCCCGAGACGATGTAGGCGATGGCCGCGAGGTTGGCGTTCATTGGGTCACCCCGCCGGCGCTGTTCCGCGCCAGCATCCGAAAAGCGATGACGGCGCCGATCATGATCCCAAGCGCCACACCGGACGCCCAGAGGCATGCTTCGGAAACTGGCCCGGTCGCCTCTGAAGCGATCCGGTTCAGACCGAGCATGGAAACGAGCAGCGAAGGGATCATGGCTGCCAGCCGGCGTTTTGGCGGCGCTTTCGACACGACCTGGGACACGAAGGCGACGCCGCCGCCGATCGTGACCATGACATAGGCGATCATCAGGAGGGTCATGACTTGGCCTTGTCCTTCTTCTTGTACATGGCCAGCATCCGCTGGGTGACCAGGAAGCCGCCGAAGATGTTGACGGCGGCGAAGGCCGCGGCGATCGCGCCGGCCCCCTTGGAGATCAGGACGTTCTGGGTCAGGCCCGCGTTCGGCGCGCCATGAGCTGCGGCGGCCAGCAGGGCGCCGACGATGATCACCGAGGAGATGGCGTTGGTCACGGCCATCAGCGGGGTGTGCAGGGCGGGCGTCACGCTCCAGACGACATAGTAGCCGACGAAGATCGCCAGCACGAAGATCGCCAGGCGGAAGACTGTGGG
>JAYVDG010000608.1:0-3276 GCA_043749525.1 Phenylobacterium sp. | reverse complement strand
CTCCCCCATGGCAGGGCTATCGCATATGGCCGAGCATTGAGAAGAGGAAGGTGTCGTCCCATCCGGCGCGCTTGATCTTGGTCTTGATGGATCCCTTTGCGGGTTGCTGTCGGATGATGTTGAGGGCGAGTTTTCGGATGAGGGCGAGGTTCTGAGGGGCGTTGTCCTTTCGGCTGCGGACGCGGTCTTCGTCGAAGGCGACGTCGAGCACCCAGTGGAGTTGGTTCTCGATGGTCCAGTGGGTCCTGGCGACGTCCAGCATCCGCTCGGGTGAGAGCTGGGTGGAGAGCAGATACCAGCGCACGATCACCGGCTCGGGTTCTCCCGCGGCCTTGCGGTAGGTCTCGACGCGGGCGACGGCGGCCAGGCCGGGGAAGTCTATGCCCTGGGCGGCCACGACGATGGCGGTGCGGCCCTCGACCCGGTCATGGGCCTTGATGGGACCGCTGATCGTTTCGGTGGCGGGATCGGCGGCCTCGATCAAGGCTTGGGCCTTGGCCAGCAGCTTCGGGTGGTTGGCCTTCAAGGCCAGGGCGTAGTCGGCTCCGGCGTCGAGGATCGCCTGGGCGGTGTCGGCCCGGCAGTGCAGGGCGTCGGCGGTGACGATGCAGCCGTCGAGCCGCAGCAACGCCAAGGCCTGCTGAGCGCCTAGAACCTCATTGCGGCCAGGCGCCAGGCGCTGGCCGATCACCAGTCGGGCCTCCGCCGCCCAGACGTTGACCAGATGCAGCGGCGTGGCCTTGCGTCCACGGTCGTAGGCCCCGCGCAACGCCTTGCCGTCGATCGCGACCACGCCTCGCAACGCCCCGGCGAAGGCGGCGGTGAACTTCGCGAACGCCGCCTCGAAGGGCTCCGGCTGCAACAGCCGGAACACCCGGCTGAAGGTGTCATGGCTCGGCGGACCATGCGCCAGCTTCACCACCTCGCGCAGCACCCCGAGCGTCGCCTCGGCGAACTCGGCCATGTCGGTGCAATCCTCAGCCCCGCACAGCACCGCCGCCAGGGCCACGAACATCAGCTCCAGTAGATCGTGCCGAGCGTTGCCCGCACGAGGGTCCGACACCGCCCCGAAGTAGTCTGAAAACGTCCCCACAACCCCGTCTCCTCACACCAAGGAGACACCTGCAGAATCCACTTCCACCTAAAATTTCGACTCCAAACCCGTATGCGATTCCCCTGCCATGAAGGGGAGGGAGCGCGCGCTTGCTCCGTCTCTTCCTGCGCGCCACCATCACGGCTCCGCTTAGAGGAGCCGCCCCATGCGCCCGATCCTGCTCGCCGCCGTCCTGGCCCTGGCCGCCGTTCCGGCCGACGCCCAGACGGTCTCGACCAAGCTGCCGGCCGCCGTCATCTCCGAGCCAGCGCCGGACGCGAAGTTCAAGGCCAGCATGAAGGTGATCCACGTCCCCGTGGGCGGGGTGGAGATCAACGGCGTGGTCTATGTGGCGCAAGGGGAGGGGCCGCACCCGACCCTGGTGATCCTCCACGGCCTGCCGGGCAATGAGAAGAACCTGGACCTGGCCCAGGCCGTGCGCCGCGCCGGCTGGAACGCGGTGACCTTCAACTATCGCGGCTCCTGGGGCAGCCCGGGGACCTTCAGCTTCGGCGGCAACCTGACCGATGCGCGGGCCGTGCTGGCCTATATCCGCGACCCGGCCAACGCCACCAAGCTGGGGAGCGACCCCAGGCGCATCGCCATCGCCGGCCACAGCATGGGCGGCTGGGTGACGGCGGAGACCGCCGCCGTGGAGCCGGACCTGCTGGGCGCCGTCCTGATCTCGGCGGCCGACATGGGGATGCGGGGCGTGCAGGGGAAGTTCAGCCCGCCTGCCATCACCAAGGCCATGGACGGCAATCGCGAAGCCCTGGCCGGCGTCACCGGCGAGAGCATGGGCGCCGAACTGATCGCCAACGGCGAGGCCTGGCGGCTGGACAAGCTCGGGCCCGGCCTGAAGACCACCCGCCTCCTGGTCCTCCACAGCGACGACGGCCTGCGCCCCGACGCCGACCGCCTGATCGCCGCGATCCACGCCGCGGGCGGGACCAAGGTGCAGGACCTCCACGTGGCCACGGACCACGGGTGGTCGGACAAGCGGCTGACGCTGCAGGCGCTGGTGATCAACTGGTTGGCGGGGTTGTAGGGGCGAGGCCCAGTTCCACGGCGATCTCGGCCAGCCGGCGGTCCCGCGTCCAGAGTTCCGCATCCTGGGTGAGCGCGGTCGAGGCCAGCAGGTGGGCGTCGATATAGCCGATACCCTTGCCGTGCAGGGCCAGCCGGTCGATGTAGGCCAGCACCTCATCGTCGCGGGCCATGACGGCCTGAGGCAATTGCGTGAGGCTGCGCAGCACCACCTCGCGCGGCCGCAGGTCGCCCATGGCCAGCTCGCCGATCACCAGGGGATGGGTCAGGACCTGACCGGCGTCCAGCTTCCCCGCGAGGCCCAGGTTCCCGCCGCGCAGATGGTCGATCCAGATCGAGGTGTCGACCAGGATCACGCCGGCCGGCGCCTCGGAATGTCCGTCAGGTGGGGCTGGCTGCCGCCAAGCCGCGCGAGCCGCCGCGCGCTCTCCCGCTCGATCAGCGCCTTCAACGCCTCCCGCACCAGGGCCGACTTCTCCCGCACGCCGGTAAGGTCGCGGGCTTGGTCCAGCAGATCGTCGTCGAGGGCGAGGGTGGTGCGCATGCACGGAACATGTCATCGATCCGTGGCGATTTCCATGCAAATCGGGAACAGCCGAGTGAGGGGAGCCAGGCGCAAGGCCTAGGACGATGGGGCTGGGAGTGGCGGAGCCGTCGCCCCCCTACCGCTTCCCCTTCCGGAACCGCTCCTGCGCCTCGGCCCGCGCCTCGGCGCGCACCTTCTTCACCGCGGTCCGGTCCACTTCCTCGCCCGGCGCGGTCAGCACGTCGTTGGCGAATTCGAGGTCCATCAGTTTCAGGCGCTTGATCTCGTCGCGCAGGCGGGCGGCGGTCTCGAATTCGAGGTCGGCGGCGGCCTGGCGCATGCGGCTTTCGAGGTCGCGCAGAGTGGTCTTGAAGTTGTCGCCCATGAAGGGCTTGGAGTCCTCGGCCACGCCCACCGGGATGGTGACGCGGTCCTTCTCATAGGGGGAGGCCAGGATGTCCTTGATGGAGGACTTGATGCTCTCGGGCGTGATGCCGTGCTCGAGGTTGTAGGCCTCCTGCTTCTCCCGGCGGCGTGAGGTCTCGGCCATGGCGCGTTCCATGGAGCCGGTGACCCGGTCGGCATAGAGGATGCACTTGCCGTCCACGTT
>JAYVDG010000607.1:0-3277 GCA_043749525.1 Phenylobacterium sp. | reverse complement strand
GCACGACGTCGCGGATCCAAAGCCCGATCAACATGGCGGGGAAGATCGCCTGGAATCAGACGCGCTGGAAGGGATCAGTTCGCCTTAGGTTCCACAATCGGCGTCGACGGCGGCTTGATGGTCGCGGTCTTGTCCTTGCGGAACGGCAGATGGCGCAGCAGGCCGCCCTTCTTGCCCGTGGGCTCGATCGACGGACGCAGGCCCTTGTCGGTCAGCAGCCCATAGGCGTCGGCGTACCAGGGATCGCCTGGATAGTTGAAGCCGAGCACCGCGCCGTTGCGCTTGGCCTCGTCGGCCAGGCCCAGAGTCAGATAGGCTTCCACAAGGCGGTAGAGGGCTTCGGGCGCGTGGCTGGTGGTCTGATAGCGGTCGATCACCGTGCGGAAGCGTCCCAGCGCGGCGATGGTGTCGCCCTGGCGCAGATACCAGCGGCCGATGGTCATTTCCTTGCCGGCCAGCTGGTCGTTGACCATGTCGATCTTCAGACGGGCGTCGGCGGCGTATTCTGTGTTGGGATAGCGCTGCACGACCTCCCGCAGGTTATCCAGCGCCTGGCCGGTGGCGGCCTGGTCGCGGCCCACATCGACGATCTGCTCGAAATAGCAGATGGCCTTCAGATAGTGGGCGTAGGTCGCCGCCGGATTGCCCGGATACAGCGAGATGAAGCGGTCGGCGTCGCCGATCGCCTCGGCATAGTTGTTGGCCTGATAGTGGGCGTAGGCGGTCATCAGGATCGCCCGGCGCGACCATTCCGAATAGGGGTGCTGACGCTCCACCTCCTGGAAATAATCGACAGCCTGGTTCCACAGGCCACGGTCCAGCCGGTCGGCGCCGGTGGCGTAGAGCAGCTCAACCGGCCGCTCTTCATAGGCCAGCTTGGGCCGCTTCGGTTTGCCGGCGCAGCCGGCCAAGGCAAGGGCGACCATGCAGGCGACAAGCGCCGGGCGACCCCAGGAATTGCGAAGCAAGGACACCGTCACCTCAAACAGACCAAATGCGCGCCCCCGCGCTGCGAGTCCTCGCTTCTACACCACGCTCGGCGGGGCGCAAACGGAAGGGAGACGAGGACGCAGGGAACCACCCGACGAAGGTCGAGCTAAAGTGTGAGATTGTCGAAAGAGAGGCGGGCCTGAAAGGCTTCAGACGGCCTGGGCCAGATTGTCCACCAGGCTGCGATAGCGCCAGGCCTGCGGCTGGGCCACCAGGGCCCGGACCACGGCGTTGTTGATGCCATGACCGGCCAGCACGCCCTCGAAGCGGCCGAGCATCGGCGCCCCCAGGACGAACAGGTCGCCGATAGCGTCCAGGGCCTTGTGGCGCACGAACTCGTCGGGGCGGCGCAGGCCTTCCGGATTCAGAATGCGGTCGCCCTCGATGACGACGGCGTTCTCCATGGAGCCGCCACGGGCCAGGCCCATGGCGCGCAGGGCCTCGACCTCGTGCAAGAAGCCGAAGGTGCGGCAGTTGGCCAGTTCGCTGCGGAAGGCGCGCTCGTCCATCACCAGGTCGACCCTCTGACGGCCGATGGCCTTGGAGTCGAAGGCGATCTCGAAGGCGACCTCGAATTGATCGGCGGGGCGCAGGGTGGCGCGCTTGTCGCCGTCCACGACCTCGATGGTGTCGAGGATCTCGATATAGCGGCGCGGGGCGTCCTGCCCCCGGCGGCCGGCGCGGTCGAGGATCTCGATGAAGGGCTGCGAGGAGCCGTCCATGATAGGCATCTCGGGGCCGTCCAGCTCGACGACGGCGTTGTCGATGTTCAGCATCACCAGGGCGGCCATCAGGTGTTCGATGGTGGCGACGGTGACGTCGGCGGCGTTGGTGATCACGGTGCCCAGCTGGGTCTTGCAGACCGCCTCGGCGCTGACCGGCACGCGGTTGTCGCGATCGGTCACATCGGTGCGGACGAAGACGATGCCGGTGTTGGCCGCCGCGGGTCGGACCGAGACGCGGGTGTGGGCGCCGGTGTGCACGCCGACGCCGGCGAAGATCGCCGGGCCCTGCAGGGTGTGTTGAAACGCAGATGCGGCCAAGACCGGAACCCTCTTGAGTCGGACCGCTGGCCGGGAGTGACCACGATACGCCTAGGGTGCCCTTTTACGTCTATGCTGCGGTGCCGCAAGACACGTCCTGTTTCCAAATGTTTCGATTTGGAAGGTCAGGTTTTGTTAGCAGAATCAAAGGTTAGAGCTGCTCGCCTGACACACGAACGCTCACCCGGAAATGCAACAAGGCCGAGTGTGAACCCGGCCTTGCGCAAAGCTCAGTCTTGCCCGTCGCCTAGTTGGCGAGGCGGCGCAGGAAGGACGGAATTTCCAGATCTTCCTGGCCCTCGGCCTGTTCCTGCGGGGCCAGAGCCTCGGCGGGCGCCGCACCACCGCGGGCGGCGGGACGGGCGGCCGGCGCGGGCGCCGGGGCGTCGTAGCGGGGACGGCTGCCGAACAGGCTCAGAAAGCCACCGCTGCGTTGCGGACGGCGATCCTCGAAGGCGGAGTCGGTGAACAGCGGCTCGTCCTCGTCGTCGGCCACGGACGGATCGACGATCCGGGTCATGGGCGCAGGCGCGGGCTGAGGCGCGGCGGCCTGGGTGATCTGCGGTTCGACGCGAGCCGGCGCGGGGGCCGGCGTCGGAGCCGGGGCGGAATAGAGATCGCCCTGGGCCTCGTCTTCGACGTCGAAGCTGGCCTTGGGGGCCGGCATCGGCGCAGGGGCCGGCGCGGCGGCGACCGGGGCGCGATAGGCCGGGGCCTCATAGCGCGGGACCGGAGCCTGGGCGGCCGGGGTGGCGTAGATCGAACGCACCGGCTCGGGCGCAGGGCTCGGCGGCGGCGAATAGGGCTGGTGCGCCTGTTCGGTCGCCCGCAGCGGCGGCGCAGTCAGCGGACGGCGCTCCACCTTGGGCTCGATGGCGGCGATCGACGCCCCATCCATACCCGTGGCGACGACGGAAACCCGGATCATGCCGTTCAGCGTCGGGTCGAAGGCGGCGCCGAAGATGATGTTGCCCTCGGGGTCCACCTGTTCGGAGATGGCGTTGGCCGCTTCGTCGACTTCCAGCAGGGTCATGTCGAGACCGCCGGTGACGTTCACCAGCACGGCCTTGGCGCCCTTCAGGGAAACCTCGTCCAGCAGCGGGTTCTGGATCGCGTTCTGGGCGGCCATCAGGGCGCGGTCTTCACCCGACGCCTCGCCGGTGCCCATCATCGCCTTGCCCATCTCGGTCATGACCGTGCGGACGTCGGCGAAGTCGAGGTTGATCAGGCCGGGCAGCACCATC
>JAYVDG010000606.1:0-3290 GCA_043749525.1 Phenylobacterium sp. | reverse complement strand
CCGCACCCAAGCCGCCCGTCGATGCGGTCCGTCCCGACCACGTCCGCCGCGTCATCGCCGTGGCCAGCGGCAAGGGCGGGGTGGGCAAGTCCACCATCTCGGTGAACCTGGCCGCCGCCTTCGCCGCCATGGGCCTGAGGGTCGGGCTGCTGGACGCCGACATCTATGGCCCCTCGGCGCCGCGCATGCTGGGGATCGACGGCGATCCGGGCTTCGGCCCCGACAAGAAGCTGATCCCGCTGGAAGCCTGGGGGATGAAGGTGATGTCCATCGGCTTCCTGGTGGACGAGGCGGCGCCGATGATCTGGCGCGGGCCCATGGCGTCCTCGGCCGTGCGCCAGATGGCCAATGACGTGGCCTGGGGCAGCGAGGCCGAACCCCTGGATATCCTCGTCGTCGACATGCCGCCCGGCACCGGCGACATCCAGCTGACCCTGGTTCAGAAGATCAAGCTCGACGGGGTGGTCATCGTCTCCACGCCGCAGGAGATCGCCCTGATCGACGCCCGCCGGGCCGTGGCCATGTTCCAGAAGACCAACACCCCGATCCTGGGGTTCGTGGAGAACATGTCCTACTTCCCCGACCCCGCCACCGGCGCCCGCATTCCGATCTTTGGCGAGGGCGGCGGCAAGGCGGAAGCGGCGAAGATGGGCCTGCCGCTGCTGGGGGAGATCCCCTTGGACCAGGCCCTGCGCCAGGCCTGCGACGACGGCCGGCCGGTGACCGCGGCGGCTCCGGAGAGCGCCGCGGCCAACGTCTTCAACCAGATCGCGAAAGCCCTGCTCTAAGCCGGCCGCGTCGGCGTGATGGGCGAGGGGCCCGAGCCCACCGTGGTCAGGGGCTCGTCCTCTATGGCCTCGGTCAGGGCGGCGGCCTGGGCGTCCAGCTGGGTGCGGATGTCGGCGTGCCGATCGCGGTCCAGCTTGTAGCCGAAGAAGCAGGCGCCACCGACCAGCACCAGGGCGATGGGGGCGAACAGGTAGCACATCTCCAGGCCGCGGATCGCGGTCTCAGTGTTGATGGCGCCGTCCTTGGCGTTGTAGCCGACGAAGGCCAGCACCGGGAACACGATGGCCACGGTGATCGAGGACCCGAACTTCTGGGTCATGGTCACCAGGGCGTAGAGCAGGCCGGTCTGTTCCTTCCCGGTCTTCAGCCGCAGCTCGTCGCCGACGTCGGCCACCATGGCGCGGATCAGCAGGACGAAGGCGCTGGCGCAGAAGCCTACGGCGAACATGCCTATGGCGGTGGGCACGAACAGGCCCTTGGGGATCGCCATCAGGATGGTCTGGCAGACGGCGTAGCAGATCGTCGCCACCTGCAGGGTGCGGTGCTTGCCGAGCGTCTGGGCGATGCGCGCCCAGAACGGCGCCCCGAACAGACCCGCCCCGATATAGGGGATCAGCAGCAGGCTGACATGGGTGATCGGGAAGCCCTTCGCGTCGTGGAAGAAGAAGATGTAGATCGGACCGGTCGTGCCGGGGCCCAACACCAGGAACAGGTCGGCGATCACCAGCCGCACCATCGAGGGCTCGGTGAAGACCTTCATGTAGTCCTTCAGGGTTGCGTGCTCGGGCTTCTCGGTGGTGATCTTCTCCGGTGCGAAGAAGATGCTGGCCGCCGCCGTGAAGGGGATCAGGCAGATGATGATCCAGCCGATGGCCTGCATGCTCTCGCCCTTGCCGGGCTGGATCGCGCCATGGGTCAGCAGGGGCATCAGCAGCAGGGTGACGGAGCCGGCCACCGCGACGGCCTGCATCCAGCCGTAGATGCGCGAGCGCTCGTTGTAGCCGGTGGCGAGCGCGGCGGCCCAGGCGGCATGCGACAGGCCGGTGATCGAGGTGCCCGTGTAGGTCACCAGCAGCCAGAGGACGAGATAGCCCGTCCCGGCGTCGGCCGGCGGATTGAGGATCTTGTAGATCGACAGGATCAGGATTGGGATGCCCAGCGCGTACCACACGCGGTAGCGGCCGAACCGGGTGCGGGTGCGGTCCATGGCGCCGCCGATCACCAGGTCGAAGCCCAGGTCGATCAGCCGGACCAGCGCCACCGCGCCCCCGACGGCCAGCAGGGAGATGCCGATATGGCCCGCATAGAAGCGCGGCAGGTAGGTGCCCAGGATCAGGGCGAGCATGGCGCCCGGAACCCCGGCGCTGGCGAAGGCAAATATCACTGGGGTCGATAGCCGACCGGCCGCCGAAGGGGCGGTGATGGAAGCCACGGAGCGTCTCCTCAAATATGACTTGTGCGCCTTATGGGACGCTTATGCCGTCAGGAGAGCGTGGCCGGAGAGCGCGCGCAAGCACTTTCCGTAGGGGCGCCGGGCGTCCCGGCCCGCCTGGGCCGGAACAAAGGTCGATCATGCCTTGGCGTCAGGCAGCGAGACGCCGGAGTTGGTGGCCAGAACGCCGGCCTCGGCCGCCAGGGCGTCGCGGATATCGAGCTGACGGCGGACCTCGCCGTGGCGGGCGGCGTCCAGCTTCCAGCCGATGAAGCAGGCTCCGCCGACGAACACCAGGATGATCGGCGCGAACACGTAGCAGAGCTCCAGGCCCCGGATGGCTTCGGGCGTGTTCACGGCGCCTTCGCTGGCGTTGTAGCCGACCATCCCCAGCACGGTGAAGCTGATGCCGACGGTGATGGCCCCGCCGATCTTCTGGGTGGTGGTGACCAGGGCGTAGAGCAGTCCGGCCCGCTCTTCTCCCGTTTCAAGACGAACCTCGTCGGCGACGTCGGCCACCATGGCCCGCACGATCAGCACGAAGGCCGAGGAGACGAAGCCCACCGCGAACATGCCGGGAATGGCCAGCGACATCGTCGCCTTGGGGATGATCATCAGGGCCGACTGTGTGAAGGCGTAGCAGACCGAGGTCAGCATCAGGGTGCGGTGCTTGCCCAGCCTCTGCGCCAGCCAGCTCCAGAAGATGGCCCCGGCCAGACCCGCGGCGATATAGAACATCAGCAGGATCGAGGTCTGGGGGCCCGTGTAGCCCCGGGCGTCATGGAAGAAGAACAGGTAGAGGGCCGCCGTGGTGCCGGGGCCGAGCGCCATCACAAAATCGGCGAGGATCAGCCGCATCATCTCGGGGCGGGTGATCAGCTTCCAGTAGTCGGCGAAGCTGGCGTGCTCGCCGGTGGTCATCGGCGCCACCCGCTCGGGGCTGATCCAGATGCAGATCAGGACGGTGATCGGCAGCAGGACAATGCAGAACCAGCGCATGGCGTGGACGCTGTCGGCGAAGCTGCCTTTCACGGCCAGTTGCACCACCAGGATCAGCACGGCGCCGATG
>JAYVDG010000605.1:0-3310 GCA_043749525.1 Phenylobacterium sp. | reverse complement strand
AACTGCGGGAAACGCAAGGGGCCACCTACTCGCCCCAGGTCAGCTACAACCACTCCATGGTCTGGCCCAGCTGGGGCTACGTCTCGGCCAACGTCGAGATCCCGCCCGAGAAGCTGCCGGCCTTCTTCGCCGACGTCCGCAAGATCGCCGCCGACATGCGCGCCAAGGACATCAGTCCCGACGAACTGGAACGCGCCAAGAAGCCCCGCATCGACCAGTTCGAGAAGGCCCGCGAAACCAACGGCTATTGGCTGAACGAGCTCTCCGGCGCCCAGGCCGATCCTCGCCGCCTCGACGCCACCCGCGCCATCCTGCCCGGCACCGAACGCGTCACCATCGCCGACGTCCGCCGCGCCGCCCAGGACGTCCTGCTCGACGACAGGATGTGGATGCTGGAGATCAAGCCGGGGAAGTAGCGGGGCTCACAATCCCTCCCCCAGCGCACAGCGCGACCCGGGGGAGGTGGATCGCAGGCAAAGCCTGCGAGACGGAGGGGGTTTGGCCCGTGCAGGCGGCAAGGCCCCAGCCCCCTCCACCGCTTCGCGGTCCCCCTCCCCCGCAGGGAGAAGAATGGAAACGCAGAAGGGACCCGCGTCGCCGCGAGCCCCTCCGCAATCTCAGTCCGGGCGCGAGGCCCTAGTACACGATCCCGCCGACCCCGCCGTCCAGGCTCATGGCCGTGGTGACGGTGGAAGAGCCGCTCTCACGGTCCTCTTCCTCGCGGTAGGCCGTGTAGGTCTCGGTCATGATCATGGTCAGGATCTTGATCCCCGCCCCGAACCGGCGAAGCAGCGAGCGTTCGTTGCAGTCGCGGGCCGGGCGCTGGGGCCGGCATTCCACCTTGCCGCCGGGCAGGTGCACCAGAGCGTCGTTCTTGTGGCAGACCTGGGTCTGGCCGCCGCCAAAGTCGATCTGGCCGTTATATTCGGCGATGGTCCACGACAGGTAGGTCCCGGCGATGCAGCGGTAGAGCTCGCCCTCATAGGCGTCGTCGATGTCGCGGTCGGGGGTGACCTGGGACGCGGGATGGGGAATTTCGCGGTCGTCGACGCAGAAGGCCTGGATCACCACGCGGCGGGTCTTGGTGCGCGTCGCCTGATAGCTGGTCTTCTTCATCCGACGGCCGCTATCGACATATAGACCCGAGATCATGCCGGTGGACATGGGGGGCGAATAGCCACCGCCCCCGCCGCCGCCGCCGTAGAATGTGGTCGAACCCGCGCCCGCCCGGCCCGCGGCCGAGGACGATCCCGCCGCACTGGCCGCCGCATTGGCGATCGCCACGTTCACGCTGGAGACGTTGACGTGCACGCTCGTGCGGCTGCCGCTGTCGCAGCAGGGCGGCGTCGGCGGCGGTGGGGCTGGCGGCGGAGTGCAGCAGGGGGGTGTGGGCGGAGTCGCGCAGCAGGGCGGAGTCGGGGCGGTGCAGCACACCGGCGGCGCCGTGCAGCATTGGGCGAAGGCGACTTGCGGCGCCGCGCTGCCCAGGAACAGCAGTCCAAATCCGAGCACAAGGCCGAGCAGGGTCGAACGCATCGTCATGGGACGGCCCCTCCTCGTAAGGCCACCGTTAAGCATGCAAGAACCGCGCCGCACATTGCCACGCGCCCTGCCTGCCCGGCCGAAACGTCCCGATTGGAGACGCCCGGCGACTGGTCCGCATCTTTCTGCAAGCCCCATGCGGTCGATTCCGGCCGTGGACAGGGCTGCATCTCGATGTCGGTGTTCCATTCAAATACAGAACGGTTGATAGACTATTGGCGAACGCGCGGTGGTGATGGCCGCCTGCCGCTTCGCAGCGCCATCAGCCCGGCCGATTTTTCCGAGATCATCGCCCAGGTCTTCATCCTCGGCCGCGTGAAGTCGGGCATCTATCCGGTGCGCCTGGCCGGCGGCTTCGTCTCCGAACTGCACCAGCGCGACCTGCGCCAGCAGAACGGCCTGTCCCTCGTGCGCGAGCGCGACCGCTTCAACCTGCACACCGCCCTGGAAACCGCCTGGCGCCGCCCCGAGCCCATCGTCGCGACTGTCGAGGTGGTGACCGAGGGCCCCAGCCTGGCCATGGAGGTGCTGTTCGCCCCCCTGGCCGGCGCCGATGGCTCGGTGGACCGGTTCCTGGGCCTCTACCAGCCGCTCGGCATGGTCTCGCGCCTGCGCGGCCTCCCGGCCCAGCCCTTCGCCGTCCGCGACATCCGCGGCATGGGCCCCGCCAACGAAGAAACCCCCCGCCTGCGACTGGCGACCCTGGACGGACGCCGGATCGCCTAAGAAATTCCTTCTCCCCTAGCGGGGGGAGAGCGGCGGTTCGCCAAATCGTTGGCGAACGCCATAGCTGGACATGTCCGGCTCGCTCTCGACGGTGGTCGGTCGGATGAGGGCTCACGCGCCCCCTCTCAAATAGTTCCGTCATCCTCGAGCTTGTCCCGAGGATCCATAAACACCGTGGAGCAGTTGGCCCACAGCGGCGCCGCTCGCGCCCTCTACGGAAAAACGGAGATCATGGATCCTCGGGACAAGCCCGAGGATGACGATCTTAAGTTGGAAGGGCCGATCGGCTCTGATTCGCAGGTCCACCAGTAGGGGAGAAGGACCGACGCCCTTCCCATGCCACTCCCGCTTTCTTCGCGCGTTTAAATCCTCGGGAAAGCCTGTCGGCTTAGAGTGCGTACCCGGAGGAAGCGCAGATGGAACATCCACTGAGCGCCCCTAGACACTGGCTCGCGGGCGCGGCCATCATTTCCAGCCTCGGCGTGTTCGCGCCCTGTGCTCACGCCCAGGATATCCGAACGCAGGCCGCCCGGGCCGCCGCCCCGCGAGAGCGCAACGAATTCATGTCGGCGGTCGAACAGCCCCTGGCGGACTTCAACATCAACCAGGCTGAGATCCCCGACAGCCTGCGCAAGGCCGCCGCCGACCCCTATGCGGCGCTGGCCGCCGACAGTTGCGCCGTCATGGCCAGCGAAATCGCCGATCTCGACACCGCCCTCGGCC
The DNA here is from genome assembly GCA_043749525.1 of Phenylobacterium sp. Lineage (GTDB taxonomy): Bacteria > Pseudomonadota > Alphaproteobacteria > Caulobacterales > Caulobacteraceae > Phenylobacterium. The sequence continues at coordinate 319 of JAYVDG010000605.1, read as the reverse complement.
CCGACCTGGACGTCGACGCCGTCAAGACCACCAAGCGCAGGATGGCCTCGCGCGCCGCCGCCGGAGCGATCCGCCGGCTGTCGGTGAGCTGGATCCCCATGCGCGGCATCGTCCGCACCGTCAGCGGCGCCGAGGCCCATGCCCGCAAGGCCCAGGACGCGGCCCTGGCCGGCGCGGTGCGCCGCGCCTACCTCAAGGGGCTGGGGGAGCGCGATGGCTGTGCGGGCGCCATGCCGCGGCGGGTCGTCGTCGACCAGGTCACCCCGGCGCCGGAACTGATCGCCACGCCAGAGGCCGGCGAGGCGCGCCTGATCAAGAC
>JAYVDG010000604.1:0-3310 GCA_043749525.1 Phenylobacterium sp. | reverse complement strand
CATGATGCCGGCGATCTTCTGGACGCTGTCGGTCGGTCCGGCGGTCGCGACCTGGGCCGTCATGGCTTCACTGACTTTCATGGGGTGGTCCTCTATGTGTTGAATCAGACACGAAAACCCGCGGGCGCGCGCCCCGTTCCGCTGGCCGTCCTCCAGGAGCCGAGAAGACCATGACCGACCTCCGCGTTCTCGGGCTCGCCGGCAGCCTGCGAGCGGCCTCCTACAACCGCGCCCTGCTGCGCGCGGCCCAAGCCGCCGCCCCGGCCGGCATGGTCATCGCGGCCTTCGACCTGCTGCCGGTGCCGCTCTACAACGGTGACGTCGAGGCCGCCGGCGATCCCGAGGGCGTGGCCGCCCTGAAGGCCGCCATCCGCGCCGCCGACGCGGTGCTGTTCGTGACGCCGGAGTACAACCACGGCGTCCCGGCGGTGATGAAGAACGCCCTGGACTGGGCCTCCCGCCCGCCCCGGGCTGCGGCGCTCGACGCCAAGCCGGTGGGGATCATCGGCGCCAGCCCCGGCATGACCGGCTCGGCCCGCGGCCAGAGCCAGCTGCGCCAGGCCTTCGAGTTCACCAACTCCTACGCCATGCCCCAACCCGAACTGCTGGTCTTCCGGGCGCATGAGAAGTTCGACGAGGCGGGAAATCTCACCGACGAGACCACAGCCAAGTATCTCGCCAGCTACCTCGCAGCCTTCGCGGCGTGGGTGGCGCGCTTCAAGGCCTAGACCTTCGGCCGCGTCAGGCTCTCGATCAGCCGGCCGAGCGTCGGGGGTTCGGGCATGGGGGTGACCCACAGTCCCGGGACCTGGGCGGCCGCCACGCCCTCGTCGAAGATGCGCTTCATGTTGGCGGTGTCGAAGGACAGCATGTTGCCGTTCTCCGCCGCGTCCGGGATCGAGGTGAAGGAGAGCGGCAGGCCCACGCCGGCGCAGAAGGTCGCCGCGTTGCTGAGCGCGTTGCGGTACGAAAACCGCAGCATGGTGTCGAAGCTGCGCACCAGGATGGCCGCCAGGTTCGGGCTGGTGGTTCTCGGCGCCTGCTCCAGCACCGTATTGACCACCACATAGATGCGGCCCCCCTTCAGCCGCCGCCCCAGCTGTTTCCAGCGCAGCATGGCCTCGGGCATGATGAACAGCGGCGCCGAGACCCCGCCGTCCACATGCATCTCCTCATAGGCCACGCCCTCGGCCTCGCACGGGAAACTGCGCGGCGGGAACAGGCCGGGCAGGCTGGCCGAGGCCACCAGGATGTCGCGGAACAGGGCCAGCGCCGTCTCGCCGCCGTGGCGGGCGATCTCGCCCATGTCCCAGATGGCGGTCTGCTGGCTGTCCAGGTTGGTGGTGGCCACCAGCAGCCGGCGCCCCTTGGCGTGCTCCACCGCCACGGCCTCGACCACGGCGGCGTCGATGAAGGAGTCCACCAGCCCCTCCAGGTTCGCCGCCTGGAAAATCCCCGCCCCGAAGGCCGGCGCCAGGCGGCGCAGGCTCAGCAGGTCGGCCGCGTGGCCGCCGGTATAGGCGTCGGTCAGCCGCGCGTCCCAGCTGGGCCCCAGGAAGGCGAAGGGGGCCATCAGCGCCCCGGTGCTCACCCCCGTCACGATGGCGAACTCCGGCCGCTTGCCGGCGAGTGTCATCCCCACCAGCACCCCGGCCCCGAACGCGCCCCCCGCCGCCCCGCCGGAGATGGCCAGGATGTTGAAGTCGCGGCGCCCCACCGCCGAGCGCGGCAGCGACAGCCGGTCGGCGGCCGCGGCCAGGCTGTCCTCGGCCTGCTCGACGCTGAACCGCACGCCTTCGAAGCCCGGCATGCTAGCCCTTACGCCAGCGGCGGGAGCCGGAAGGCGGGTGCGGAACAGGCCGCCCCGCTTGGTGATGTGTCGCTCAGGCATGATCGCCATCCAGACCACATCGCGGGCGCAGGCTCAACGCGCTGCGTCAGGCGGCGCGGGCGGCTCGCAGGTCCACCGGGTCCACCGCCGGCAGGCTCTGGAAGCCCGGCCTGGCGAACAGGTAACCCTGGATGTAGCGCACCCCGATCTCGCGCAGGGCCTCGAGCTCCTCGCGGGTCTCGATGCCCTCGGCGATCACCTCGATCCCCAGCGCCGCGCACATCTTCATCACCCCGTCGATGATGATCCGCCGCGGCAGGCTGGCGTCCAGGCCACGGATCAGCTCCATGTCCAGCTTGATGATGTCGGGCTGGAACCGGGCCAGCAGGTTGAGCCCCGCATGCCCGGCGCCGAAGTCGTCGAGAGCGACGCCGAAGCCCATCTTCTGGTAGCTGGCGACGATGTTGGCCACGTGGGCGGGGTCGGTCATCTCCTCGTTCTCGGTGAACTCGAAGATCAGCCGCTGCGTAGGGAAGTCGATCGCCGCCGCGGTAGCCAGGGTCAGCTGAATGCAGGCCTGGGGCGAATAGACCGCGTTGGGCAGGAAGTTGATGGAGAGCCTGGCGGGACCGTCCAGCAGGCCGGCCCGCGCCGCCCCCTGGATCGCCTTGACCCGGCACTGCTGGTCGAAGGCGTAGCGATTTTCCGGGGTCACCTTGGCCAGGACGCTGGCCGCCGATTCCCCGGCGGGACCGCGCACCAGGGCCTCATAGGCGAAGGGCTGGCCGGTCTGCAGGTCCATGATCGGCTGGAAGGCCATGGCGATATCGAAGTCGACGGCCTCGCCGTCACGGCAGCCGGCGCAGGGGAGGGGGCGGGACACGAAAATACGCTCCAGGGGATCTCAATTCCCCCAGCCTAGCGGCGACCGGTTAAGGATCGGTCGTCAAACGCGAGCTTGGAGCCCCGGCCGCGGCGATCTTCAGCGGCAGTACACGCCCTTCAGCCCGGCCCAGATCCCATCCCCATAGGACTGATGAGCATAGTCTGGATGCTGTTTCAGCCAGGTGACGACCGCCACCACCCTTTGGGTGAGCCGCTGCTCCAACTCGGCGTTGTCGCGAGAATTCAGCAGGCCATCGATCCCGCCGTCACAGGTGGCGTTGGGGTGGTCGCTGTCGTTGACCACCTGCTCCACGTGCAGCAGCTCGGCGGTGCAGGCCTCGCCGGGCGAGGCCCCGTCGCAGCCGGCCACGAAATCCGCCCCGGTGGGAAAGGCCGCCGGGACGGCCGCGCCCCCGGGGCTGAGCCAGGCCAGGGCCACGCCCAGGGCTAGCGAAAGCAGAGCTGTTCTAGGCATGGTGACCCCTCTTACCGGACCCGCGAACAGACGAAATCCAGCAGTTCCTCGCCCATGGTCCCGGGAATGACCCCCTCGCCCTTCGACCGCCAGTCGGGCGTGTATTTGAGATCGTAGGA
>JAYVDG010000603.1:0-3311 GCA_043749525.1 Phenylobacterium sp. | reverse complement strand
GTGATAGCGGTTTGGGAAGACTTCGTCGGTCTCCTGGGCGTGATGCATCCATTCCTGGATGCCGAAATTGGGGACCCAGGTGTCGAAGTGCAGAGCCGCCCCCATGGTCACCGGCGAGAGATCGGTGGCCCCGTGGCAACCGGTGCGCACCTGCCAGACCGCGGCGAAGTCGGCGATCCGCCTCAGGTGGGTGACCCCGCCCGCGCCGACGATGGTGGTGCGGATATAGTCGATCAGCTGCTCCTGGATCAGGTCCTTGCAGTCCCAGATGGTGTTGAAGATCTCGCCTACCGCGAGCGGCGTGGTGGTGTGCTGGCGGATCAGGCGGAAGCTCTCCTGGTTCTCGGCGGGCGTCAGGTCCTCCAGCCAGAACAGGCGGTAGGGTTCAAGAGACTTGCCCAGCTGGGCCGACTCCAGCGGCGTCAGCCGGTGGTGGGCGTCGTGCAGCAGGTGGGGCTCAAAGCCGTGCTTGTCCCTCAGGGCCTCGAACAGCTTGGGGGTATGGTCGAGGTATTTCGAGGTCGACCAGATGGTCTCGGTGGGCAGGGCCGCGTCGGCCGGCTCATAGAACATGTCGCCCCGCCCGACCCCGTAGGCCTTGTCCACGCCGGGAATGCCCGACTGGGCGCGGATGGCCTTGTAGCCCATCTCGATATAGCGCCCGACCTCGTCGACCGTATGGGTGATATCGGTCCCGTTGGCGTGGCCATAGACCATCACCCCCTCGCGGCTCTTGCCCCCCAGCAGGTCGTAGAGCGGGCAGCCCAGGGCCTTGGCCTTGATGTCCCACAGGGCCACGTCCACGGCGGCGATGGCCCGCATGGTGACGGGTCCCCGCCGCCAATAGGCGCCGCGATAGAGGTATTGCCAGATGTCTTCGATCCGCCGCGCGTCGCGGCCGATCAGGACGGGGATGACGTGCTCCTCGAGATAGGCGACCACCGCCTTCTCGCGCCCGTTCAGCGTGGCGTCACCGATGCCATGGACGCCCTGGTCGGTCTCGATCTTCAGGGTGACGAAGTTGCGCCCCGGACAGGTGACGATCACGCGTGCGGAAGTGATGATCATGGCGGGGCGCTTCCTCGAGTCACTGGGTGTCGGCAACACACCAGTTGTAGACGCAGCGGTCGAGCCCGATGGCGATCTCCAGCACCAGGACCGCCACCTCGCGGACTTCACCGTCCTTGGTGGCGAAGCGGGCGGCTTGCGGGAAATCGGTGCGCCGGGAGATGGAGCAGACCTCCATCCACTTGTCGCCGTTGTCGACCTCCACATCCATGGTCACCTGGGAATAGGCCGGCAGGCGGTCGGACGGCACGATCCGGGTGGGCAGGCGCACCATGGCCTCGATCATCCGCCGAACCGGCTCCAGGCTGGCGGCGTGGTAGTCGTTGGCGGTGTCGACCGTGTAGGCGCACTGGAATTCCATCTGCCAGAACTCCTTGAGCCGCATGTGCTTGCTCACCTGGTCCTGCTCGCGGCGGAACGACTTGCCCGACTGCCAGACGCAGAGCGGCATGCGCACCTTGGCGTGGCTGTTCAGCAGGTGCTGCATATAGGCGTAGGTCGAGGGGGTGGTCTCCGGGCGCAGGACCAACTGGCTGTCCTGCTCGCCCAGGCGCTCGACGAAGAAGATGTCCTCGGGCCCGTAGGCATCCGACACCAACTGGCGGGGCGTCAGCTGCGGCGCCTCCACCCGGCGGATGTCCCAGGCGGGATTGGCGCCCGTCAGGAAGGCTGAAACCTCGGCGGCGAAGTGGGCCGCCATCATGTCGCGCAGGCGGATCTCACGGTCGGTCCAATGGACCAACCCATTGGATTGGTAGAGGGAAAGCACGGCGGCTCCTCCAGATAGATTTGGGAATGTCAGGTGGAGGTTTCACGTCCCCGGATCGCCGGGGAGGGGCTCACGCCTGGTCCCGCGGTCTATCCGAAGACGCGCAGACCTCGGCCGCCGCGGGCGTTCAGCACGCTCCGCAGGTCGGTCATTGCAACAGTGGCGGTCGAGGTGGCCATGGCGGCGCTTTAGGCGCTGGGCGAACCCGGGTCAACCGCGTCCGCCCGCCGCGTCAGTCCTAGTAGGTATGGATGTTGGTGTCGGGCAGACCGAGGATCCGCTTGGAGATGATGTTGTTCTGGATCTCATAGGACCCGCCCGCGATGGTCCCGGACTTCACCCGCAGGAAGGCGCGTGCGGCCGCCAGTTCCTCAGCGCTGAACTCATCGCCGGCCCAGGCCAGGCCGTTATAGCCCATGGCCTCCACCACCATCTCGGCGTGGTTCACATTGATGCTCGACGAGGCGTTCTTCATGATCGAGGTCGCCGCGGACGGCCCGTTCTGATTGCGCGCCTCCAGCGCTACCCTGGCGTTGGTGAGCTGATAGGCCCGGGCGTTCATGTCCTGCTCGATCAGCCGCGTGCGGAAGTCGCGGTCAGCCAGCCTGCCGCTGTCGTCCACGCCAATGTATTTCTTGGCGATCTCCCGCAGCGCCGCCGGATTGTTCCGCGCCGGCGCCCCACCGCCCCCCGACAGGCCGTTGCGCTCATGCTGCAGCAGCCGCTTGCCCACGGTCCAGCCGCCGTTCAGCGGGCCCACCAGGTTCTCCTTGGGCACCTTCACGTCGGTGAAGAAGGTCTCGCAGAAGGGCGAGGACCCGGAGATCAGCAGGATCGGCCGCGGCTCCACACCCGGCGTCTTCATGTCGATCAACAGGAAGCTGATCCCCTCATGCTTCTTGGTGGGATCCGTCCGCGTGAGGCAGAAGCACCAGTCGGCGTATTGGGCCCCAGAAGTCCATATTTTTGAACCATTTACGAGGAAATGATCACCCTTATCCTGAGCTTTGGTCTGCAAGGATGCGAGGTCCGAGCCGGAACCCGGCTCGGAATAGCCCTGGCACCAACGTAGCTCGCCGCGGACGATGGGCGGGATATGGCGCTGCTTCTGCTCCTCGGTGCCGTATTCCAGCAGGGTGGGGCCGAACATCATCACCCCCATGCCGCCGATGGGGTTCCAGGCGCCGACCGCGGCCATCTCCTCGCGAAGCACCCGGGCCTCGGAGCTGTTGAGGCCGCCGCCGCCATACTCCGACGGCCAGGTGGGAACGCCCCAGCCCTTGGCGCCCATGCGCTCCTTCCAGAGCTTGTAGTCGCCCTCGACGGCCACCGGCGCCTCGGCGGCGGCGATGTCGCTGCGGTTCTTCAGAGATGCGGGGAAGTTCTCCGCCAGCCAGGTCTTGGCCTGGGCGCGGAAGGCGTCGAGATCGGCGCCGCCAAAATCAGCCATGGTCGTTTCCCTAAATGTCTTTGC
>JAYVDG010000602.1:0-3316 GCA_043749525.1 Phenylobacterium sp. | reverse complement strand
GCCGGCGGGACAGACGAGTTCGATCGTTCCCATGTCAGGTCCACGCAGCTTTAGCGGCCGCCGCCTGGCGGACGAAGCGGACGGCGGCGTTGGCCAGGTCGCTGGCCGACCCCGACAAACCCAACAGGTCGGCCAGGGTCAGCTCGGCGGCTTCCAGAGTGTTGTGCAGGGCCATCACCGCCTCGATGTCGCCGCTGACCCGGATGGCCCGCGAGAAGAAGGCGGAGTCGGCGTCGAGGGAGCCGTCGAACAGCCCCAGCAGGGCGCCGAGCGGACCCTCGATCCGTGCGACGCGGGGCGAGCGATCATTTCGTCGGCGCACCTGGACCCCCGCCGAAGCGCCCTGCGGAGCCAGCCGGAAAGCCACCGGCGAGCCGTCTGGGACGATCAGGAAAGCAGCCTCCCCAAAGGCGCCCAGCCGCTCAAAGACCTCGGGCCGCCGCCGCGCCAGGCGTCGCAGGGCCGCGCTCAGCGCCCACTCGGCCGGCGGCCGCAGCGCCATCAGCACCTCGGCGGGGTCGCCTTGGCGCGGCGCTCGGGGTCTATGTCTCGTACGCATGACTGGAACCTTTTCGGCCCCCAACCTGGCGCGCGTCCTGCGGCGCGGGGAACGGCGCAATGACCGCCGCACCCGCGGAACTTGCTCAAGTCAAGCTTTGCCGATCATCAAGCCGGGATAACCTTGCCCGGATTTAGAATGCCGCGCGGGTCGAGCGCCGTCTTCAGCGTGCGCATCAGGGCGAGCTCTTCGGGATTGCGGGAATAGGCTAGGTAGGGGCGCTTCTGCAGGCCGATCCCGTGCTCGGCGGAAATCGATCCGGCGCGGGCGCGCAGGGGCCCATAGACCATCTCCTCGATCTCCGAGCGGGTGTCTGGTTCGACGACGCCAATGATCAGGTGCAGGTTGCCGTCTCCCAGGTGGCCGAAGACGGTGATTCCCGCCTGGGGCCAGCGGGCGGCCAGGGCCCCGCGCACCTCTGCGACATAGGCCTCCATCGCCGCGATGGGCAGGCTGATATCGAAGGTGATGATCTGGCCGTTGCGCGCGGTCTGGGCGACGTCGTCCCGTAGCGCCCACATCCGGTCCCGCTCGGCCTGGGACTTGGCGATGGCCGCGTCGGCGACCAGACCGCTCTCCAAGGCCCCGGTTAGCACCTGTTCAAACCGCGCCGCGTCGTGAGCCAGGTCCGGACCCAAGGCCTCTACCAGGACGTAATAGGCGTGGCCCGCCGGCAGGATCGGACGGCCCACCGCCGGCGGGGTGGTCACCAGGTCGTAGAAGGTCGGCCACATCACCTCGAAAGCCGACAGCGATCCGGCCAGGGACGATTCCAGCGACCGTAGCAGGGGCGAAAGCGCCTCGAACCGGTCCACCGCCAGCCAGGCAGTCTCCTGCGACACCGGCCGCGGCCGCAGCCGGAACACCGCGCGGGTCACGATTCCCAGGGTGCCCTCGGACCCGATGAAGAGCTGCTTGAGATCATAGCCCGCGTTGTTCTTGATCAGGCGGTTAAGCGAGGAGATCACGGCGCCGTCGGCCAGCACAACCTCCAGACCCAGGACCGACTCCCGCGTCATGCCGTAGCGCAGCACCCGGTTGCCTCCGGCGTTGGTGGAGATCACCCCGCCGATGGTGGCCGAGCCCCTCGCGCCGAGGTCCACCGGCAGGAACAGATCCCGCGCCGTCGCCGCCAGGCAGGCGGTCTCGAGCACGCAGCCGCCCTGAACGGTCATGGTGGCGCCGACCGGATCGATCTCCTCGATGGCGGCCATGCGGTCCAGGCTAAGGGCCAGGGCGCCCTCGGCGAAGGCGCCGTCCACCAGGCCGGTGCGCCCGCCCCAAGGGACCACGGCCGCTCCGGCGGCATGAGCTAAGCGCAGGATTCCTGACACCTCCTGAGTGGTGACGGGCCGTAGGATCGCCCGCGGCGCGCCCAGCCGGGTCCAGGGACTGAAGGCCCATCCGGTCGCCACCGCGCCGGTCAATACGTGCTCGGCGCCCAACAGCGCCTCAAGGTCGGCCAGCAAGATATCCATTCCGCCTCCAGAGAGTTTTCGGCGGCAGTCTCGTCTCACCCCGGCTAGCGCCGAATGATCACAATCAAACGAGCAGGCTGAGCCCTCTGCTGGCCATGCGACATGCGGCGGCGTGCGACAGTGTCGAGGTGTCGCACCCTCCGGCAGACATCAAGGGCTCCTTTGACGACGGGCAAAGGGGCTGGGCGGCGGCGGGGCTAGGCTCGCGTGGTCATCAAAGGAGGCCCAGATGCCTGCCACTACCTTCCCCACGACCCCCAACCGCCACCGGACGCTCGGCGCCTTGGCGTCCGGCCTGATCGCCAGCGCGGCCATAGTGGGCTTCGCGCCCGTCGCCCAAGCTCAAGGCCAGGAATTGTCCAGCGTGACCGTCACCCGGGCGCCCACCAGGGAGGCGATCAGCATTCGCGGCAAGGCGGCCGTCGTTGTTCGCCACGACGTCCGCCTGGCCGCGGGCCGCGTGTGCCGCAACGCCTTGCTTAATCACGAGCTGGAGGCCTTCGACATCGAATGGTGCAGCCACGCCTCGGCGGACAAGGCCATGACGCGCTACCGCGCGATCGTGAGGCACAACCGGCAGGCTGGCGGCGAGTTCGCCGAGCTGTCGACGAGGATCGTGCTCTCGGCCCAGTGAGGTAGGGCGGGGTTCGGCGATGGACCGCACCGAGCGGCGAGCGTTCGCTAGCGCCGACGGCCTTATCCTGGCCGCGGACGCTTCGGGCCCCTCCGAAGGTCCGTCCGTCCTGCTGGCCCACGGCGGAGGCCAGACGCGGCATTCCTGGTCGGGGGCTGCGCGGGACCTTGCCGCTCGCGGATGGCGCGTCATCACCCTGGATCTTCGCGGCCACGGGGACAGCCAATGGTCGCCCCAGGGCGACTACCGGCTGGAGCGGTTCGCCGAGGATCTGGTCTGCGTCGCCGATCAGCTGGGCGGTAAGCCGGCTCTCGTGGGCGCATCCCTTGGAGGCCTGGCGGGCCTCTACGCCGAGACCTCGATCGCCCCGGGGAGTTTCTCCTCGCTGACCTTGGTGGACATCACTCCGGACATGGAGGCTTCGGGTGTCGCCAAGATCATGGGCTTCATGGGGGCTCACCTGAGGGATGGATTCGAGAGCCCCGAAGCGGCGGCGGAGGCTATCGCCGCCTATTTGCCGAACCGCCCCCGCCCCAAGGACCTTTCGGGCCTGACCAAGAACCTACGCCGGCGTCCGGACGGCCGCTACCGCTGGCACTGGGATCCCCGCTTCGTCGCCTGCGCCCAGGAGGAGCACGAGCGCGG
>JAYVDG010000601.1:0-3317 GCA_043749525.1 Phenylobacterium sp. | reverse complement strand
CGGCCCTCCCGCGGCCGCCAGGGCGCGAAGCCGGACGGCGGGTACGGCGCGCCCGTCATAGTCCGCCCGGGTCGAGGCGCGGTGAGGGATCGCCGGGGCTAGGCTCTGCGGAACACGAGCGCCCGGGGAAAAAGCCAGGGTGATCCCCGCGCGGGGATCCAGACCCCGGACCTCGCCGCGCCAGCCATAGGCGGGGGCGGCTTGCAGCATGGTCTCGGCCGCGCATCCCAGGCTGACGAACAGGTGATGATCATCAGGATCGACGACGGGAGTCCGCCGGGAAAAATCGGGGGCGATCCGGACCTGCCGCGCGTCCACCGCAAACCGCCAGGGCTGGGTGTTGTGGCCGTTCGCCGCCAGCGTCGCGGCATGGATGAGGGCGGCGGCGGGAAAACCTGAGCCGGCCGGTGGCAATCGCCAGGTTTCCGCCACCGCCCTGGCATAGGCGTCCCTGTCCGCACAGGCCGAGAGCGGCAGGGTTGCGGCGGCGAGGACAAACGTACGGCGTGAGAGCATGGTCTTGGTCCCTTCAGGGGCAGACTTAAGCCCCACCGGGCGCCGCGCTTTGAGCCCGGTCAAAGCCTCGTCAACTGCGCCAGCGCGATCAACAGCGGTTCGGCTAGTCTCTCCCCATGAACCGGCCCGTCACCCGAGAAAGCTATGCCCGCCGCCTGAACCGGGTGGCCGAGCATATCTGGGCGCACCTGGATGAGCCTCTGGAACTGACCGCCCTGGCCGACGTCGCGGCCCTGTCGCCCTTCCACTTCCACCGCGTCTACCGCGTCCTGATCGGCGAGACGGTTACCGAGACGGTGAGCCGGCTGCGGCTGCAACGGGCGTCGATGGAGCTGGCGCGGAGCCAGGCCCCGATCGGCGAGATCGCCCGGCGCGCCGGCTACGCCTCGAACCCCGCCTTCACCCGCGCCTTCCGCGCCGCCTATGACCTCGCGCCCACCGCCTTCCGGGCCGCGCGGCGCGCAGACCCCGGAGCCCCACCCATGCCCGTCGAGATCCAGGACCGCCCCGCCCTGCGCATCGCCACCGTGCCGCACCGCGGTGCGCCACAGCAGATCGGCCAGGCCTTCGACCGGCTGATGGCCTGGCGGGCCCAAGGGTGTGGTGATGCCGCGCGCCGTCGGGGTGGCGGTCTATCTGGACGACATGTCGGTGGTCCCGCCCGCCGAGCAGCGGGCGTTGGCGGGGATCACCGTCGGTCCTGAGGTGGAGAGCGACGACACCGTGACGATCCACGAGGTCCCAGCCGGTCGGTTCGCCGTGCTGCTCTATCGCGGCCCCTACGCCCAGATCGGCAAGGGCTATGAGGCGCTGTTCGGCTGGCTGCCCACCAGCGGCGAGGAGCCGGGCCACGCCCCCTGCGTCGAGGTCAACCTCAACGACCCCCGCAAGACCGCGCCCGCCGACCTGCTGACCGAGCTGTGCCTTCCGCTGAAGTAACCCATCCACCGTCATCCTCGGGCTTGTCCCGAGGATCCATGATCACCGAGTCCGAGAAAGGTTCGAGCAGCGCTGCGAGTTCTCTGCATCGCGGAGTCTATGGATCCTCGGGACAAGCCCGAGGATGACGTTTTGGGTGTGAGACGCGTAAGCTCCCCCCATGATCCGACACGCCAAGCCCGCCGACCACGCCGCAATCCGCGAGATCAACCTCGCCGCCTTCGGCCAGACCGCCGAGGCCGACCTCGTCGAACGCCTGCGTGCCGACGGCGACAAGGTCTTCGAGCTGGTGGCCGAGGAGGACGGCGCCGTGGTGGGCCACATCTTCTACAGCCGGCTGTGGGCCGACAGCGTTCACCTCTATGCGGCGCTGGCCCCCATGGCCGTGCGCCCCGACCTGCAGAAGTCTGGGATCGGTTCGAAGCTAGTGAAGGCCTCCATCGACACCGCCCGGGAGTTCGGAACCCACGCGGTCATCGTCCTGGGCCATCCCGACTACTATCCGAAATTCGGCTTCACGCCGGAGGCCGCCGCCAAGGTGAAGGCCCCCTATTCCGGCAGCCCCGCCTTCATGGCCCTGGAGATCGAGGACGGCGCGCTCGCCGAGCCGGTCCTGGTGGCCTATCCCGACGCCTTCAACCCCACCTAGTCCGGAGCGGGGACCGCCAGTGGCGCGGGCTCCGTCGCCACCGGGGCGTCCATGGCGGCCAGAGAGTCATTGATCTTCTTGATCTCTTCCGGGGTTGGTTTGCGGCGCGGGGCGAAGATGGTCCCCAGCACGCGGGTGCGTTCGCCGCCCACGGCCAGGGGATCGACGACGTTGTAGGTGCGCACCTCACCGCCGACAGACAGGGTGATCTTGCGGCCGGCAGGCACACCCTGCCCCTCGGGGTTGAACAGGCCCTGGGTGCGCTCATCCAGGCTGCCGAGGATGGCCGGCGACAGATAGGCCTCGCCCCCGGCATAGCGGCCGTTGAAGGCCGGCGGCTCACCCCAGGGACCGGTCCAGCGATAGAAGATGTGCGCCCCGATCTGCTTCATCTTCACCAGGGTCGGCGCCCAGTACGGGGCCACATACTGGGCGTGATAGTGGGTCGCGGAGCCGACAGCCTTGGCCACGAAGCCGTTCAGGGCGTGGCGGGCGACGTCCTGGGCGCGCAGCCACAGGTCGGGCTGTGGCGCACGGGCGAGCGACCCGTCGCAGGTGAAGGTGAACTGGCAGCCGGTGGGGCGCGCCGCCCCCTGATAGACCACCCCGCAGACCGACTTCGGATAGGCCGGATGACGCAGACGGTTCAGCACGACCTGGGCCACAGCCTCCTGGCCGAGCTGCGGTTCGCGGGCGGATTCGTAATAGACCGCCTGAGCCAGGCACTTCAGAGCCCGGCTCCCGTCCTGGGTATCGACCGCCAGCTTGAAGGGCTTCATCGGCCGGATCGGCAGGGTGGAGAAGGGCCGCAGGGCGTTGATGTCCTCGGCGACGGCGTCCACCGCCGTGCCAAAGCCTAGGTCGGGCGGCGTGCGGATGTCGAGGCTGGCCCAGCCCTCCGGCCGGCCCCAGAGGTCGCGGCCGTGGTGGGGATCATGACGCCGGGCGAGCGCCAGCATGGCAGGGTCCATGTCGGCGGTCAGGCGCGCCAAGCCCTTGTCGGAAAGGTTTTCGCTGACGCTCGCCATCCCCTGCAGCCGCCCGGCGCCGCGCGGCACGTAGTAGGTGGTCGCGCACGCCGCCAGCAGACTCCCGGCCACGGCCAGGATCAGGTCGGCGCGGCGGTGGTGAGGAAGGCGGAGGCTCAGCGTCGGAGCTTTCGGTGGTTTCCGGGTCGGTCAGTCTAGCCAAGAAGGCGGCGAAGGTTCGACCG
>JAYVDG010000600.1:0-3320 GCA_043749525.1 Phenylobacterium sp. | reverse complement strand
CGAAGCTGGCCAGATCCACCAGTTCGGCGTCGAAGGCCCCGTGCGCCTTGGCGATGGCGTCGAACCATTCGGCGATCTTCGGACCCAGCCGGCTCGGACGGGTGCTGCAGACGATGGTGTGGAGCTTGAGCGGCATGGGACCTCACGGGAGCGAACGCATCGCTCCCGTATAGGCCCTGCCCCCCTACCCCGCCATCTCGCGTTCCCTGGACAGCACGAAGTCCTGCGGATCGGGCGCCAGGGTGGCGCGCCAATAGTCCACCAGGGCGAAGGGCCAGTTCTGGCTGACCCGCCCCTTCTCGTTCTTGTACCAGCTGCTCACCTGCGGCGCGCCCCAGGCCATCAGCTTGTTGCCCGCATCGACCCGGATGTTGAAGGCGTCGTGCACCTCGAGCTTGGGCTCCATGGCGTTGGCCCCGGTCTCGGCCAGCAGCTTCAGGCAGCCCAGGATGTAGCGAACGCTGCATTCGGAGAAGAAGATGATCGAGCCATTGACGACGATGTTGGTATTGGGGCCGTAGATCATGAAAAGGTTGGGGAAACCCGGCGTAGTCATGCCGAGATAGGCGCGCGCGTCGCCGTCCCAGGCGTCGTGCAGGTCTGCCCCGCCGCGCCCCTTGATCTTCATCGGATAGAGGAAGCGGCTGGCATGGAAGCCGGTGCCGTAGATGATCACGTCGAAGTCGCGGGCAGTACCGTCGGCGGTGATGATGCCGCTCTCGGTGATCTCGGTGATGGCGTCGGTCACCAGCTCCACGTTCGGACGTTTCAGCGCCGCGATCCAGACGCCGTTGTCCAGCAGGGCCCGCTTGCCCCCGATCGGATAGTTGGGGATCACCTTGTCCACCAGGTCGGGCCGCCCCTCGGTCTGCATCCGCAGGGCCTCGGCCACCATGGCCCGGAACATGGCGTTGGCCTCGCTGACCGCCGTCTCGTCGCCCTTCCAGGCCGGATCGGCCCGCACACCGTCCAGCAGGCCGTCGGTGACCATCCAGAACAGGAAGAACCGATACCACTTGTCGTAGTTGGGGATGTGCTCCAGCAGCCAGTTCATCCCGGCCGGCACGTCCTCATGGTAGTGCGCCGTGGGGAAGCCCCAGGGCGGGGTGCGCTGGAAGACGGTCAGGCTGGCCACCTTGCCGACGATCTCCGGCACGAACTGGAAGGCGCTGGCCCCGGTGCCGATCACCGCCACCCGCTTGCCGGTCAGGTCGACGTCGTGAGCCCACTGGGCGGAGTGGAAGGCCGGCCCCTTGAACCGATCGCGGCCCTTCACGTCGGGCAGGCGCGGTCGGTTGAGCTGGCCCACGGCGGTGATCACCGAATTGGCGACGATCTTCTCGCGGCCCTTGGGGGTGTTGACGGTGACGTTCCAGACCGCGCGCGCCTCGTCCCAGACCATCTCCTCGACGCTGGTCTCGAAGCGGATCTTCTTGCGCAGGTCGTAACGGTTGGCCACGCCCCGGAAATAATCCAGCAGCACCGGCTGGGTGGAGAAGTGCTGGGGCCAGTTGTGGTTCGGCTCGAAGGAGTACGAGTAGATATGGTTGGAGCTGTCGACCCGACAGCCGGGATAGGTGTTCTCCAGCCAGGTGCCGCCGACATCGGCGTTCTTGTCGACGATCTCGAAGTCGATCCCGGCCTGGGTCAGGCGGATACCGGTCAGCAGGCCCGACATGCCGGCTCCGATCACCAGAACATGCATGCGCCGGGCGGCGTCCTTGAGCACCGGCGTGGTCCATTGCGGGTCCTTGCTGGACTGGCCGCCGATGGCCAGTTCGTCATTGAGGAAGTCGGCATAGTTCTCGGGAATGTCGGCGCCGGCCACGAAGCTCATCATCTGGCGCAGGGCCGCAGGGTCGGGGGTGGTCGTGGGCGGCGAGCCCTTGGCGAACCAGTCGAGGATCGCGGCTTTAGCCTGGCTGCGGAACTTGGCCTGCTCGGCTTCCGGCACTCCGGTCTCACCGCGCGACAGCGGGGTGTAGGTGGGCGTCCACTCCTTGCGCAGCCAGTGCAGGTCGCCGGTCATCTGCACAAGGGCGGCGGCCAGGGCCGGCTGGTGCGCCGCCTCCAGCGCCTGGTCGAGCGCACCCAGATCGAGCTTGGCCATGGTTTCCTGCCCTGATTTATCGTTGTTCTTGCAGGCAGACTACGCCTCTTGGCGTCCGGCGAAAGGGGCGCCCCGACGTCAGGTCCCGGCGCTTTGCGCCGCCGCGATCGCCGACGCCAGTTCCGGCGACAGCACACGGCCCGAGGCGTCGAGATTGTCCAATAGGTGGGCCATGCGCGTGGTGCCGGTCACCGCGCAGGCGACGTCAGGGTTGGCCAGCACATAGGTCAGCGCCGCCTGGGCGCCGCTGACGCCCGGCTGATCGTGCAGGAAGCCGAACCGCCCGCCGGCCAGGACCTCGGCGCGGTGGTTCTTCAGGGCGCGCAGGGCGTACCAGACGTCCCGCGGCGCCCGCAGCTTCAGGACCTGGCCGCCGGTGTGGCCCATGGCCAGCGGCATCCCAGCCAGCACCCCCTTCCCCGCCGCCGTCGCCCGCGCGATCAGCGGCCCGCGCTCCGGCCGCAGGACGTTGTAGTCCACCATGATCACGTCGAACTGCGGCAGACCGGCGACGTGGTCGATGACGGCGGGATCGAAGCTGTTGACCCCCATCGCCTGAACCAGGCCGCGGGCCTTCAGGCTTTCCAGGGTCGCCAGAAGTTCGTCTGTCAGGTCGATGATGGCCGGCCCGTGCAGCTGCAGCAGCGGCAGGCGCTCCAGCCCGAGGTTCGCCAGGCTGCGCAGGACGCTGGCCTCGATGGCCGCCGGGGACATGTCGCGCACGACGCGGCGGCCGTTGTGGGCGGTCCCGGCCTTGGTGGCGATCACCAGCCCAGCGAGATCACGCCCCCGCAGCGCCCGCCCCAGCCGCGGCTCGGCGTTGCCACTGGAATAGCTCGCCCCGGTGTCGAAGAAGGTCACCCCCCCATCGCGGGCCGCATGGACGAGGGCGACGGCTTGGCCCTCGTCGAACGCCCTCTGCCCCCACCAGCTGGCGCAGCCGAACCCGATCTCCGAAACGGTCAGACCGGTCTTGCCAAGGGGGCGGTAGAGCATGGGGGGACAAGTAGCCTGTGCTGGTAGGATTTGTCCCTACCAGAGCCGCTTATGAGCGAAGGCGTGGCCGGAGCCTTGTTTCAGGTATCGCTCGAAGGCGATCGCCTTGGTCTCATCGGAGAAAGCCAAATAGGTCGTCAGCCGCCACGGCGTGTACTTGGACGTGTGAGGCGACTTGCCGGCGTTGTGTTCCTTGAAGCGACGCGCAAGATCG
>JAYVDG010000599.1:0-3321 GCA_043749525.1 Phenylobacterium sp. | reverse complement strand
GGCGGAGCCCTTCCGGCTTAACTGAAGTCAAGGCGCGGCCCCTCAGCCGTCATACCCAGGGCGCGCACGCCTCCCTAGTCTGTTCCTCGATCCGCCCGATATGCGCGACGCCATTCCTCCCACAGGCGTCGGCTTGGGTGACGTCGACACCGGCGATCCGCCGGGTCTTGGGGCGCCGGGCGACCGGCGCCTCGCTTGTCCCCTGAGGAACCTGCGCCATGGACCGACTGATCGACGGGTTCGGCCGCCGCTTCCGCTACCTGCGTCTGTCGGTGACTGAGGTCTGCAACTTCCGCTGCACCTATTGCCTGTCCGAGGGCTACCGGAAGACCGCCGGGCCCGCCTTCCTGGGCGTCGATGAGATCGGCGCTCTGGTCTCCACTTTCCAGGGCCTGGGGATCGAAAAGGTGCGCCTGACCGGCGGCGAGCCCACGGTCCGCAAGGACATCGGCCAGATCATCGCCCGGGTCGCCGAGGTTCCTGGGATCGCAAAGGTGGCGATGACCACCAACGGCTGGAACCTTGACCGCAACGTGGCCGGCTGGCGCGCCGCGGGCCTGACCAACCTCAACGTCTCCATCGACAGCCTGGACCGCCAGGCCTTCGCCCGTCTGACCGGCCACGACCGCCTCGATCAGGTGGTGGCCGGGCTAGACCACGCCCTGGTGATCGGTGTGCCGACGGTGAAGGTCAATGCGGTCCTGCTACGCGACAGCCTTGCCAACGGCTTCGCCGACTTCGCGGCGTTCGTGCGCGAGCGGCCCGTGGCGGTGCGGTTCATCGAACTGATGCGCACGGCCGACAATGCCGCCTATTTCGCCGACCAGCATGTGAGCGGCGAGCGCCTGAAGACCTGGCTGGACCAGGAGGGCTGGACCTCGCGGACCCGGGCCTCCGACGATGGCCCGGCGACGGAGTACGAACACCCGGACTTCGCGGGGCGGATCGGTCTGATCGCACCCTACGGGGCGGGCTTCTGCGACGGCTGCAATCGCCTACGTGTCACGGCCCAGGGCCTCTTGCGCCTATGCCTGTTCGGTCAGGGCGGGGTGAATCTCCGGGATCTGCTCACGGACGAGGCCGGGGCTTCGGACCAGCTGGCGGCGCGGATCGCCCAGGCTTTGACGGGCAAGCCTCTTGGCCACGACCTGTCTAGCGGCCACGCTGGGGACACACGCAACCTGGCGCAGTTCGGCGGCTAGCCCGCACGGCTGGCGGGCCAGAGTTCCCGCTCCGCCTTGCCGATGGGTGTTGCTCGCGGCGGCTGGTGGTTGTCGATCAACGGGTCGGGTTTGGCCAGGCGTTCCAGCACCACTGGCCGAGCGATGGTCACCTCCGGACCGTTCACCACCACCCCGTAGCCCGTGAGGGTGGCAAAGGCGCGGGAGAGGTTCTCCGGGGTCATGCCCAGCAGGGAGGCCAGCAGGCGTTTTTCGTGGGGCAGGGTGAAGGTCTCGGCTCCGCCCTGGCGCACCTTCTGGGTGATCAGGTAGTTGGCCAGGCGCTCGGCTCCGCCCCGCAGCTTGTGGTTCTTCAGCGAGCGCACCAGGCCGCGATAGCAACCTGCCAGTTCCTGGGTGGCGGCGTAGCCGAAGCGGGCGTCGGCCTGCAAGGCCCGGCGCAGGGCTTCGCCCGACAGCATCAGGATGTCGGACCGCTCCACGGTTCGCGCGCTCATCAGGGAGTCGGCGTCGAGGGCGACGGCGGCGAAGATGAAGGTAGAGACCGGGCGGAGGACCGCTAGGGTAGTCTCCTTGTCGTTCCAAGTGCCTTCCAACTCGACGAGGCCGTCGAGCAGGACATAGAGGAAATCGACCGGGTCGCCTTCGTGCAGCAGGGTGGTGCCCGCCGGGAATTTCTGAAGGAAGGCGCCCGCCGTCACAGCGCGGAAGGTGTCTTCCGAGATGCCGGAGAACAGGGGCAGACCCCGCACGCGCTCCACGTCCACGACTCGCATCGACATTCGCTTGGTCTCCCTGCGTCGATCTCCAATCGGCCGCTCTGAGGGGAGGGGCCTTGACGTGGATCAAGCGACGCCAACGCGCCGCAGGCGACGTAGTCACTTGATGACTATCAAGCGTTGCCCCTAAATTAGGTAATCATGCGAAGAAGTTGTGTATATTGGTCGCATTATTCGGGCCCGGGCATGGTCAAATCTAGCAACATCAGTCTCCGGCTTTGACGATCATCAAACCAAAGCGACTCCGTCGGCTGCATAGACTTGGCCGAAGCGAGGGCGTCTGGCCCCGCAGCAGAGAGGCCGGGGGACAAGTTGAGCGTGACAATGACATCGCCCGCCACGCAGACCGCGCCCGGTGCGAGCATGGCGCTCTGGATGAGCACCTTCTCCTTCACCGCCTGTTTCGCGGTGTGGACGATCTTCTCGATCATCGGGGTCCAGATTAAGCAGAACCTCGGCCTCACCGAGGCCGAGTTCGGCCTCCTGGCCGGCACGCCTATCCTCACAGGCTCCCTCGTGCGGGTCTTACTGGGGGTTTGGGCCGACCAGTACGGCGGCCGTGTGGTGAACCTGGTGGTGATGCTGTCGGCGGCGCTCGCCACCTTCCTGCTCTCCCATGCCCAGACCTATCCGCAATTCCTGCTGGCGGCGCTCGGGGTCGGCATGGCCGGCGGGTCCTTCGCCGTCGGTGTGGCCTATGTCTCCAAGTTCTTCCCGAAGGCAAAGCAGGGCACGGCGCTGGGCATCTTCGGGGCCGGCAATGTCGGCGCGGCCGTCACCAAGTTCGCCGCCCCCTTCGTGATGATCGCCTATGGCTGGCAGACCGTCGCCCAGGTCTGGGCCGCAGTCCTGGCGGTGATCGCCGTCATCTACTTCCTGCTGACCCGCGACGATCCCGAACTGGTGGAACGCCGCCGGACCGGCGCCAAGCCCGTGGCTGCGGCGATGCAGTTCGCGCCGCTGATGAAGCTGCAGGTCTGGCGCTTCGCCCTCTACTACTTCTTCGTCTTCGGCGCCTTCGTGGCTCTGGCGCTCTGGCTGCCCCACTATCTGGTGGCGGTCTATCACCTGGACATCCGCACGGCGGGCATGCTGGCGGCGGCCTATTCGATCCCGGGGTCGCTGTTTCGGGTGTTCGGCGGCTGGCTTTCCGACAAGATCGGCGCGCGCAGGGTGATGTACATCACCTTCTCCATCAGCGTGGTGGCCACCTTCCTGCTGTCCTATCCGCCCACCAGTTATGTGGTGGACGGGGTCCACGGGCCGATCGCCTTCCGGTTGGCCACGGGGCTCATCCCCTTCATCGTCCTGCTGTTCTGCCTCGGCTTCGGCATGAGCCTGGGCAAGGCGGCGGTCTACAA
>JAYVDG010000598.1:0-3322 GCA_043749525.1 Phenylobacterium sp. | reverse complement strand
TGGTCGTGCTCAAGAACGGCCTCGGCCTTCACCAGGTCGATCGGCTTGGTCTTGGCCTTGCCCCACGGAATGGACAGCAGCCAGTCGAGATAGTTCCGCACGACGGTGGATTCCGCCGACATCGGGCTCATGTTGCGCAGCTTCTTCAGCTCGCTGTCGGCCTTGGTGCGGGCCTCCTTGGAGAGCTTGGTCTTCTTGATGCGCTTCTCGAGTTCGATCAGCTCGTCGCGGCTGTCGTCCTGCTCGCCCAGCTCGCGCTGGATCGCCTTCATCTGTTCGTTCAGATAGTACTCGCGCTGGGTCTTCTCCATCTGGCGCTTCACGCGGTTACGGATCTTCTTTTCCGTCTGCATGACGCTGATCTCGCCCTCCATCAGGGCGTAGACCTTCTCCAGCCGCTTCACGACATTGAAAATCTCCAGCAGGTTCTGCTTCTCGGCGATCTTCACAGACAGGTGCGACGCGATGCGGTCAGCCAGCTCGCCGGGCGAGTCGACCTGGGGCATGGAGGCCAGAGCCTCCGGCGGCACCTTCTTGTTGAGCTTCACATAGTTCTCGAACTGCTCGACCACGGCGCGCGACAGCGCCTCTGCTTCGGTCGAGGCCGCGCCGTCTTCGGTGATGAAGGCGACCTCGGCTTCGTAGAACTCGGCTTGATCGGTGAACTTCGAGATACCGGCGCGGGCCTTGCCTTCCACCAGCACCTTCACGGTGCCGTCGGGAAGCTTCAGCAGCTGCAGCACGGAGGCCACGACGCCGACGTCATAGATGGCGTCGGGCGACGGATCGTCGTCGTCCTTGTCCTTCTGGGTGGCCAGCAGGATCTGTTTGCCGGGTGCCTTCATGGCCTCCTCGAGCGCTCGGACGGATTTCTCGCGGCCCACGAAGAGCGGCACGGGCTGGTGCGGGAAGACAACAATGTCCCGCAGCGGAAGAATGGGCAGAGTCTTGATCTCAGACATATGCATCTACTCCTGGTGGGCCCCCTTCCAAAGCAGGGCCCGTCCCATATTCCGACCGGTTTCCCCCAGACGATGTGTCTGAGTCGGTCGGCCCGTCCGCTCAGCTAGAGCGAATTGTCGGCCACTTATGTGGACGCTTTGGCCCCCTCTACAAGCTGAGCCAGATCGTCCGCGACAATGCGTCTGAAATTGGTGACGCCCGAGACACACGAAATGGTGCGCCGCTGCAACAGGTGCAAGAGCCCCTCCGTCGGCTGGACGACCTCTCAACAGGCTTTCCAAGCGCTCGAACCCGCCCCACTGTTCGGCGAAAGCTGCCGACGGGGAGGTTGGACATGCTGGAAGGTCTGAAAGTCGTGGAGTTCGCCACCTATGTGGCGGGTCCCGGCGCGGCGGCGGTCATGGCCGACTGGGGCGCCGAGGTGATCAAGGTGGAGAGCTCGGCCGGCGATCCGATGCGGGCCTTCTACCCAGATACGCCCGAGCAACCCGCCAATCCGGTCTTCTCCAACGACAACCGCGGCAAGCGGGGGATCGTGCTGGATACCGGGACGCCGGAGGGGCGCGAGGCCCTGGTGCGGATCCTGGCCGACGCCGATGTCTTCATCACAAATCTGAGGCCCGGCGCGCTGAAGCGGGCCCGGCTGGACTATGACAGCCTGAAAGCCGAGCTGCCGCGCATGATCTATTGTAGCGTCTCAGGCTATGGCCTGGACGGCGAGGCCACCGACCTGCCGGCCTTCGACATCACCGCCTTCTGGGCCAAGGGCGGGGTGGCGGGCGCCACCATCCCCAGCGACGTGACGCCCTTCAACTGCCGCCCAGGGTTCGGCGACCACGTGACCGCGCTGGCGGCCCTGTCGGCCGTGCTGGCGGCGCTGCGGGCGAGGGATACGACTGGCGAGGGCCGGCTGGTGGAGACCTCGCTGATCCGGGCCGGCGTCTATGCCGTGAGTTGGGACCTCTCGGTGCAGCTGCGCTACGGCGAGGTGAAGACCGCCCCGCCCCGTCGCGAGACGCTCAGCCCCCTCTCCGGCTATTTCCGCACCTCTGACCAGCGCTGGTTCGCCATGGTCCCGCGCGGCGCCAACCCCTGGCGGCCTGTGTCCATCGCCGCGGGCCGCCCCGACCTAGCGGAAGATCCGCAATTCGGCGATCCCCTGTGGCGCGCGGGAAATGTCGGCCAGATCCTCGACATCCTCGACGCGGGCTTCGGCCAGCTGACCCTGGCGGAGGTCAGCGCGCGGCTGACCGCCGGCGACGTGATCTGGGCGCCGTTGCAACGCCCCGAGGATGTGGTGGCCGATCCCCATGCCGAGGCGGCGGGCTGCTTCGTAGAGGTCCAGGACCGGCACGGCGGCTCGTTCCGCGCGCCCAACACGCCCGTGCGGTTCCCCGGCTTCGACTACGGGGCTAGGCGCCCTGCCCCTGGGCTGGGCGAACACACCGCCGAGGTGTTGGCTGAGGCGGGCTATTCGCCCAGCGAAATCGAGCGCTTGCGCGGGCTGGGCGCCGTCACCTGACGCGGCGGCCCGGTCACGAAGCCGATGACCCCCGCCAGGGCAGCCAGCACGGCGGCGGCGATCATGGCTGTCCGGTAGCCTGAGGCGATGACATCGGTGGCCTGGATGGTCGACGCGCCGGAGGGGGCGACCAGCACGAAGCCCACCAGGGCGACGGCCAGCAGTCCCGCGACCCGGGCCACGGCGTTGTTGATCCCCGCGGCCGCGCCCTCGTAGGCGTCATCCACCGCGCCCAGCACGGCATCGGTGAGCGGCGCCACAGCCAGGCCCATACCGACCGACAGGGTCGCGAGGCCGGGGAAGACTCCGGTCCAGTAGTCAGGCTGGTTGGCGAGCAGGGCGAGCAGCCCGAAACCCGCCGCCACCAGCAATGGCCCGCCCCCCAGCATCACCCTCGGCCCCACCTTGGCCGAGAAGCCACCGGCCAGGGGCGACAGCACGGCCAGGCCCACCGACAGCGGCAGCAGGGCCGCCCCGGCGCTGGCGGCGGGATAGCCGTGGACGCGGATCAGCTCGAACGGCAGCAGGAACAGGGCGCCGCTGAAGGCCGCGTAGAGCAACAGGGTCAAGCCGTTGGCGCCGGAGAAGGTCCTGGATTTGAACAGCTGCAGCGGGACCATCGGAAACGCCGCCGTCTGCTCGATACGCAGGAACCCGGCGAGCGCCAGCACGCCCAGGACCAGCGCGGCCACCGGCAGCAGCGTCAGGCCACGCTCCGGCGCCTCGGTGAGGCTCCAGGTGACGGCGGCCAGGCCCAGGGTGACGGTCAGCGCGCCAAGCCAATCCAGCGGTCCGGTCTTGGCGGCCTTGCTCTCCTTGGCGCCCAGCAGGATGAAG
>JAYVDG010000597.1:0-3326 GCA_043749525.1 Phenylobacterium sp. | reverse complement strand
GAGGTGCGCCGGCTGCACCCGCCAAGAACGACATCCAGAAACGACAAAGGGGAGCCTCGCGGCTCCCCTTTGGTTTGGTCAGGTCTGTCAGCCTCAGGCCGGTTCGGGGTCGGTCCGGGGCGAGAGGGGGACGGAGGCCACGGGGCCGGCGGGGCGCTTTGAATCGCTGTCGTCGCGGTTGGGAGCGACGCCCTTCAGCACGGCGATGATCTCGTCGCCGCTCAGGGTCTCATATTCCAGCAGGGCCTTGGCCAGGGTGTGCAGATCCTCCAGCCTCTCGGTCAGGATGCGCCGGGCCTCGTCGAAGGCGGTCTGGACCAGGGTCTTGACCTCCTCGTCGATGAGATTGGCGGTCTTTTCAGAGACGCTCTGGGTGCGGGAGACCGAGTGGCCGAGGAACACCTCGTCCTGGTTCTCGCCGTAGGAGACCACGCCGAGCTTTTCGGAGAAGCCCCACTTGGTGACCATGGCCCGGGCCAGGCGGGTGGCCTGGTCGATATCCGACGAGGCGCCCGAGGTGATCTTCTCCTTGCCGAAGATGATCTCCTCGGCCATGCGGCCGCCCATCAGCACGACCAGGCGCGAGGTCATCTGCTCATAGGACATGGAGAGCTGGTCGCGCTCCGGAAGCTGCACGACCATGCCGAGCGCGCGGCCGCGGGGAATGATGGTGGCCTTGTGCACCGGGTCGGTGGCGGGGACGGTGAGGGCCAGGAGGGCGTGGCCCCCCTCGTGATAGGCGGTCAGGCGCTTTTCTTCCTCGGTCATAGCCATGGATTTGCGCTCGGCGCCCATCATGACCTTGTCCTTGGCGTCCTCGAAGTCGCGCTGCAGGACCATGCGGCGGTTCTTGCGCGCGGCCATCAGGGCGGCCTCGTTGACCAGGTTGGCCAGGTCGGCGCCGGAGAAGCCGGGGGTGCCGCGGGCGATGGTCTTCACATCGACGTCGGCGGCGAGCGGCACGTTCTTCATGTGGACGCGCAAGATGCGTTCGCGGCCGCCAATGTCCGGATTGGGGACGACCACCTGGCGGTCGAAGCGGCCCGGACGCAGCAGGGCGGGGTCCAGGACGTCGGGACGGTTGGTCGAGGCGATGACGATGATGGCTTCGGACGGATCAAAGCCGTCCATCTCCACCAGCAGCTGGTTCAGCGTCTGCTCGCGTTCATCGTTGCCGCCGCCGAGCCCTGCGCCCCTATGGCGGCCGACGGCGTCGATTTCGTCGATGAAGATGATGCAGGGGCTGTTCTTCTTGGCCTGTTCGAACATGTCGCGCACGCGGCTGGCGCCCACGCCGACGAACATCTCCACGAAGTCGGAGCCGGAAATATAGAAGAAGGGCACGCCCGCCTCGCCGGCGACGGCGCGGCCGAGCAGGGTCTTGCCGGTGCCGGGAGGGCCGACCATCAGGGCGCCCTTGGGGATCTTGCCGCCCAGGCGCTGGTACTTCTGCGGGTCCTTCAGGAACTCGACGATCTCGGTGAGCTCATCCTTGGCCTCATCGACCCCGGCCACATCGTCGAAGGTGATGCGGTTCTTGTTCTCGGTGAGCATCTTGGCCTTGGACTTGCCAAAGCCCATGGCCCCGCGGGCCCCGCCCTGCATCTGGCGCATGAAGAAGATCCAGACCCCCACCAGCAGCAGGATCGGCAGGCTCTGGACCAGCAGGCCCACCAGGCCGCCGCCCATCTGCTTGACCTCGATGTCCGCGCCCTGGCCTTCCAGCCGCTTGACCAGGTCGTCCTGGTTGTTGGGGGTCATGGCGCCGAAGGTCTTGCCGGCGGCGTCGGTCACCTCGACGCTGGGGCCACGGATCGTGGCCTTCTTCACCTCGCCCGAGGCCACCTTGGACAGCAGCTGGCTGTAGGTGATCTGGCCCGAGCCGGCCGCGTGGCCGCCCCCGGTCATCATGCTGTAGAGCCCGATCAGGACGACGACGATGACGCCCCAGATGGCGAGATTGCGCAGGTTCATAATGGTTCAGACCGTTCCGGAAAGTGTCCGTCAGACCTCAAGATAGGTGGCCCGACGCGGTTTCACCAGCAAGCAGGGCGCCACAGGACAGAAGATCGCAGCGTCACTGTGAAAAACCTGCAAAAGCAAAAGGCCGCGCGGTGATCCGCGCGGCCTTTCAAATACTTAAGCTTGAAAAAGGATCGGGACCCTACCGGGCGCCGGGAGCCTTCTTCGGGGCCGGGATCAGGCCTTCACGCTGGGCGCGCTTGCGGGCCAGCTTGCGGGCGCGGCGAACGGCTTCGGCCTTTTGACGGGCGCGCTTTTCGCTCGGCTTTTCGTAATGCACGTGCCGCTTCATTTCGCGGAACGAGCCCTCGCGCTGCATCTTCTTCTTCAGCGCCTTGAGAGCCTGATCGACGTTGTTGTCGCGGACGAAAATCTGAACCAGAGTTATCTCTCCTATTACCCGTTCCCGCTCGGCCAATCCTGGGGTCAGGCGGCGGCGAACGGACAAATGCCTTGCCCCCAGTGGCGAGGAGCCTCCGGGATGAGGGCGGCGAAATACCAGAGACGGGAGGCGATGTCCACGGCGGACAGGGCCTTCAGGGCGCGTTATTATGGCTGATGGCGCACGAAACCGACTGGGCTGAGGCCACCGAACTACAGATTCTGGACGCGGTCCTTAACCTTGCCCCGGCGCAGGGGTGGACCTGGCCGATGGTCCGCGCGGCCGGCAAGGCCTGCGGCCTGTCGGTGGCGGAGACCGAACTGCTGGTTCCCCATGGGCCCGCGGACCTGGCGGCCCTGCTGTCACGGCGGCACGACGGCGCGGCGATGGCGCGGCTGGCGGACGTCGATCCAAAGACCTTGAAGATCCGCGAGCGCATCCGGGCCGGCGTCGAGGCGCGGCTGGACGCCGCCGCCGCCGACGAGGCCGCGGTGCGGCGCTGGGCGGGGTATCTGGCGCTGCCGACCCGAATGCCGCTGGCGATCAAGCTGCTGTGGGAGAGCGCCGACGGCCTGTGGCGCTGGGCCGGCGATACGGCCACCGACGAGAACCACTATTCCAAGCGCGCGATCCTGTCGGGGATCCTGGTCTCGGGCCTCGCGATCCGGCTGGCCAACGGCAAGGCCGAGGCCATGGCCTTCGTGGATGGGCGGATCGAGAACGTCATGGCCTATGAGAAGTGGAAGGCCGGGCTGAAGGGCGGGGATTTGCTGCGGGACGTAGCCGCGGCGCTGGGGAAGATGCGGTACGGGTAGCTCCAGGTCCTTCTCCCGCAAGGGGACCTTTGCGTTACGGGCCTGGGGGGTTGATGAGCGCTGATTGTCGTTGCCGGTGGCGGCTGCTGGCCGCCCCGGAGGAGGTT
>JAYVDG010000596.1:0-3327 GCA_043749525.1 Phenylobacterium sp. | reverse complement strand
CGCTATGAGACCGAGAACGGCGTGCCCAAGGACCTGATCCGCCGGGTCAATTCCACCAATCCCGACACCAACGCGTGGGCGCTCTTTGAGCGCAACGAGATCGACACCAAGGGTTTCGACAGCCTGTTCCTCGAGGAATCCACAGCGCTCGGCCACTCGATCCCCGGCAGCCATGTCCTGCCCCTGCTGTCAGGTATGGTGCGCCCGCGGATGGTGGCCGCGCTGAAGGCCTGCAAACAGCACTTCAAGGTAGGCTGCATCACCAACAACATGGTCAGCATGCACTCGCCGGGCGCAGACGCGCCGCAGCGGGCGGCCGGCGCCATGGGTCAGATCATGCCGCTTTTCGACCACATCATCGAAAGCTCCAAGGCCGGGGTCCGCAAGCCCGATCCGAAGATCTATCTGATGATGTGCGAGGCCCTGTCGGTCGAACCCGCGGCTTGCGTCTATCTCGACGACCTGGGGATCAACTGCAAACCGGCCGCGGCGCTGGGCATGAAGGCCATCAAGGTGGTGGACGTCGACCAGACCCTGGCCGACCTCGCCACCGCCACCGGCCTCACCTTCGACGCGGTCGCCGCGTGAGCCGGCCCGGCAAGATCGGGGCGGCCGCGGCCCTGGCCAAGCTGCCCGGCTGGAGCGCGCTGGGCGGCGCCCGCGACGCCATCACCCGGACCTATCTGTTCCCCGACTTCAACACCGCCTTCGGCTTCATGGCGCGCGCCGCCCTGATGGCCGAGAAGCTGGATCACCATCCCGAGTGGTTCAATGTCTACAACCGGGTCGAGGTGACGCTGGCCACCCACGACGCCGACGGCGTCACCGAGCTGGACCTGACCCTGGCCAGCTTCATGGATGAAGCGGCCCACCACGCGGGCTTGAAGAATTAGTTCACCAGGATGGTGCCCAGCAGCAGCTTGCCGCCGGGGCCGCCCAGCACACGGTCGGTTTCGCGCTGCAGTTCGTGGGCGATGAACTCGGCGTTGGGGGCGGTAGAGGGCGCCAGGCCCGAGGCGTAGATCTGCAGGGCCTGGACGAAGCTCGCCCGGAACCGGGGCGCCAGCAGGTCAGCCCTGGCCCGCAGGGCGGTGTCAGGGACGTCGATCCCGGTCTCCACGGTCAGCACGCCGCGCCGGCCACCGGGCCGCATGATGGTGGCCGTCAGGGTCGGGAGCTGCAGGTAGGAAAGCCCGCCGCCCTTCTTCTTCTCAGTCTTCTCGCCGCCCGCCGACGCCCGGGCGGCCACCGGCAGGGCGGCGGCGAGGGCGGCGAGACTCAGCAGGCGGCGGCGATCCATAACGTGACGGTGTGCCGCATTATGGTTAGCGGTCTCTTTACGCGCGGCGTCCGACAGTGCGGCGAAGATTCGCATGACCGATCGCCAAGGTGATCGATTCCTTTGAGTTGGAGCGGGCGCGGGCGGACAACCGGTTCCCACTTTTCCTCGCCCGCTCTTGTCTGGAGCCCGCCCTTGGGCCGTTTCGCGCCAACATCTCTCGACCTCGACGGCAAGGTGATCCTGGTCACCGGCGGCACGGGGTCCTTCGGCAAACGCTTCATCGAAACCGTTCTGCTGCGGGCCAAGCCGCGCAAGCTGATCGTCTATTCCCGCGACGAGCTGAAGCAGAGCGAGATGCAGACCGACCTGGCCGAGAAGTTCCCGGCCGACCAGCTGACCTGCATGCGGTTCTTCCTGGGCGACGTGCGCGACCGCGAGCGGCTGACCTTGGCCCTGCGCGGGGTCGACATCGTCATCCACGCCGCGGCCCTGAAGCAGGTGCCGGCGGCGGAGTACAATCCGTCGGAATGCATCCATACCAACATCATGGGCGCCGAAAACGTGGTCTGGGCCAGCCTGACCAACCGCGTGCAGCAGGTGATCGCGCTTTCCACCGACAAGGCCTGCAATCCGGCCAACCTCTACGGTGCCACCAAGCTGGCCTCCGACAAGACCTTCGTGGCGGCCAACAACCTGTCGGGCGACATCGGCGCCAAGTTCTCGGTGGTCCGCTATGGCAATGTGGTGGGCTCGCGCGGCTCGGTGGCCCCGGTTTTCCAGCGGCTGCTGGCCCGCGGCGCCACGGAGCTGCCGATCACCGATCCGCGCATGACCCGGTTCTGGATCACCCTGAACCAGGGGGTCGACTTCGTGCTCTCGTCCCTGTCGCTGATGCGCGGCGGCGAGATCTTTGTGCCCAAGATCCCGTCGATGAAGATGACAGCGCTCGCCGAGGCCATGGCGCCGGGCCTGCCCATCAAGGTGATCGGCATCCGCCCCGGCGAGAAGCTGCACGAGATGATGATCTCTGTGGACGATGCGCGCACGACCGTCGATCTGGGCGACCGCTACGCCATCGAGCCGGCCTTCGTGGAATATACCCGCGAGAGCTACGCCAAGACCCACCCGCTCACCGCCGACGGCTTCTGCTACGCCAGCGACACCAATGATGAGTGGCTGAGCGGCGAGGGGCTGATGGCGTTGATCAACGATCCCGCACCCGTGGCCCCGCCTCTGCGGCGGCTGACCGACTGATGGTGGCGCCGCTGCTCCCCTATGGCCGCCAGACCATCGAGGACGACGATATCGCCGCCGTCGCCGAAGCCCTGCGTGGCGACTTCCTGACCACCGGACCGCTGGTGGACGCCTTCGAGACCGCTTTCGCCGAAAAAGTCGGCGCGCGCCACGCGGTGGCCTGCGCCAATGGAACCGCGGCCCTGCACCTGGCCATGCTGGCCCTGGACGTGCAGCCGGGCGAGGTCTGCATTGTCCCCTCCATCACCTTCCTGGCGACCGCCAACTGCGCCCGCTATGTCGGCGCCGAGGTGGTGTTCGCCGATGTCGATCCCACGACCGGCCTGATGACGCCGGACACCCTGGCCGAGGCCCTGACCCGAGTCGGAGACCGTAGGCTGCGGGCCGTCCTGCCGGTCCACCTGCGCGGCGACACCGCCGAACTGCCGGCCCTGGCGGCCCTGGCCCAAAACGCCGGCGCGGTACTGGTGGAGGACGCGCCCCATGCGCTGGGCTCCACCCTGCGCTTCGGCAACACCGCCGAGCGGGTGGGCGACGTCCGCCACTCGGCCATGGCCACCTTCTCTTTCCACCCGGTCAAGACCATCGCCACCGGCGAGGGCGGCATGGTCACCACCAATGACGATCACCTGGCCCAGCGCCTGAAGACCCTTCGCAGCCACGGCATGGTGCGGCGAGAGGGGGCCGATCCTT
Organism: Phenylobacterium sp.; assembly: GCA_043749525.1. Classification (GTDB taxonomy): domain Bacteria; phylum Pseudomonadota; class Alphaproteobacteria; order Caulobacterales; family Caulobacteraceae; genus Phenylobacterium. The sequence goes on along the minus strand of JAYVDG010000596.1, from coordinate 98 downwards.
GGATCTACGAGATGCCGGAGCCGGGCTTCAACTACCGCCTGCCCGACATCCTCTGCGCGCTCGGCCTCTCGCAACTGGCCAAGCTCGACCGCTTCGCC
>JAYVDG010000595.1:0-3332 GCA_043749525.1 Phenylobacterium sp. | reverse complement strand
TCTCGGCCTATTTGGCCTGTTCTGCTGGCTGTGCCTGGCGGCCAAGCGGCTGGAGGACGCCGGGCGCTCGCGGTTCCTGGCGGCGATCCCGGCGGCGCTGCTGATCGCTGGCCTGGCCTGCGTCGCCTTCCTGGTCGGCGCGCTGGACGGGCGGAGCCCCGCGCCGACGACGATGATTGGCGTGATCGGGCCGGTGGCGGGGATCGTCGTGTTCCTGGCCGCCACCCTGTGGATCGGAGTCCTGAAGCCCCGCCCCTCCTGATCGTCATGGCCGGGCTTGTCCCGGCCACCCATGATCTCCTTGGCGCAGCAATTGTCGCCGGCCCGCGCCGCGCGATCTGCGGCGAGACGGAGATCATGGGTCCCCGGGACAAGCCCGGGGATGACGGTCTTGAGATTCAGTCGTCGCCGCGTTCTTCCATGAGGTCGTAGGCGACATAGGCCATGGCGTCCTCGGGGTCTTCGAGTTCGTCCTCGCTGATGGTCTCACCGCGCACCGAGACGCCGGCGCGGTGGACGCTCTCCGGATCGCCGGAGATCAGGGGGTGCCAGTCGGCCAGGCCGCGGCCCTCATTGATCCGGCGGTAGGCGCAGGAGAGCGGCATCCAGGCGAGTTGGTCGACATTCTGCGGGGTCAGCTTGATGCAGTCGGGAACGTGCTTCTTGCGGCCGACATAGTTACTGCAGGAGCAGGTCTGGGCGTCGAGCAGGCGGCAATGCACGCGAGTGGGGATGATCTCGCCGGAATCCTCATCCTCGAAGCGAACAAGACAGCAAAGCCCGCAGCCGTCGCATAGGCTCTCCCACTCGGCCGTCGTCATCTGGCGGAGTGATTTCGTTTCCCAGTAAGGTCTCGTCGCCATGCTAGAGGCGTCCTAAACCAAAAGCGTCCCTGCCGCCCCTTATTCGTTTGACCAAGTGACCGACTGGAATCTCGACCCCTACAAGTTCCCGGACTCCAAGCCCGGCCCGCAAGGGCCAGCTGCGCCGGCGCACGAGCCCGCGCCGGTAGATGAGCCTGTCGAACACTTCCGGGCCGATTTGCCCACGCCGAAGAAGGCCAAGGTCAAGAAGGAGAAGGCCCCCAGGCCCAAGCGCGGCGGCGGTGGCGGTTCGGGCGGCGGTTCGGGCGGCGGACTGCGTAAGGGCAAGAACCTCAACTGGCTGTGGACCACGTTGGCGGTCATCGCCGCCGTGGGTGCCCTGCTGGTTTTGGGGGGCGCGGTCTATGTGCAGCAGGTCTATCTGAAGGACATCCCGGCCCTGCCCGAGCGCGAGGCGCTCTATGCGATCAACCGGGCGCCGGCGATCAAGTTCTTCGACAAGACCGGGGCGCTGATCGCCTCACGTGGGCCGAAGTACGGCGATCGGGTCACCCTGACCCAGCTTCCCGACTATGTTCCGCGCGCCTTCCTGGCGGCCGAGGACCGCCGCTTCTACCAGCACGGCGCCGTCGACCCCTGGGCCATCGTGCGCGCCGCACGGGCCAACTACGCCGCCGGCCGGGTGGTGGAGGGCGGCTCGACCCTGTCGCAGCAGCTGGCCAAGGGCCTGTTCCTGACGCCGGACCAGACCATGACGCGGAAAATCCAGGAAGCCGTCATGGCCCAGCGCCTGGAGAAGATGCTCAGCAAGGGCGAGGTGCTGGAGCTCTACCTCAACCGCATCTATTTCGGGGCCAACACCTTCGGCATCGACGGCGCAAGCCGTACCTATTTCGGAAAGCCCGCCAGCCAGCTGACCCTCTCGGAAGCCGCCCTGCTGGCCAGTCTGCCCAAGGCGCCGTCGCGCATGGCGCTGAACCGCAACATGGCCGGCGCCCTGGATCGCCAGCGCCTGGTGCTGGAGCGCATGCAGGGCGAGGGCTGGATCACCGCGGCGGACGCCGCCGCCGCCGCCGCGCGGCCACCGCTGATCAGCCCCAACGCCTTGGCCAATGACGGGGACATGGGCTACGCGCTCGACTACGCCACAAACGAAGTGCTCAAGCTCGTCGGCCCCAACTCCCCCGACCTGATGGTGCGCCTGACCATCGATCCCAAGCTGCAGGCCACGGGCGCGGGCATCCTGCGGCAGGTGATCGCCACCGAGGGCAAGGCGGCCGGCGCGTCGCAGGCCAGCATGGTGGCCATCTCGTCCGAGGGCGCGATCCGCACCATGGTCGGCGGGCTCGACTACAACGCCAGCGTCTTCAACCGCGCGGTCCAGGCCAGGCGCCAGCCCGGCTCGTCCTTCAAGCCCTTCGTCTATGCCGCGGCCCTGGAGAAGGGCGTCATGCCCACCGACGTGCGCATCGACGGCCCGGTGAAGTTCGGCGACTGGAAGCCCGAGAACTACGGCGGCGGCTATCGCGGCGCGGTGACCGTGGAGACGGCGCTGGCCCACTCCATCAACACCGTGGCGGTGAAGCTGGCCCAGGAGGTCGGCGGCCCAGCGATCAGCGAGCTGACCCGGCGCTTCGGCATCACCACCATCCCGGCCAATCCGAACCTGTCGGTGGCGCTGGGCTCCTACGAGGTGCCGCTGATCGAGATGGTCTCGGGCTTCCAGGTCTTCCAGACCGGCGGCAACCGGATCACGCCGTACATGGTCGACGAGATCAAGACGGTCAGCGGCCAGCCGGTGTTCCTGCACAAGACCTCGTCGCCGGTGCCCGCCTACGACATCGCCCGCGCCAGCATGATGGTGAAGATGATGAAGAAGGTGATCACCGGCGGCACCGGCACCCGGGCCAACTTCGGCCGCCCGGCGGCGGGCAAGACCGGCACCAGCCAGAACTGGCGCGACGCCTGGTTCATCGGCTTCACGCCTGACTACGTGGCGGGCGTCTGGGTCGGCAACGACGACGACAAGCCGATGAACCGCATCACTGGCGGCGTCATGTCGGCGGCCATCTGGCGCCAGTTCATGGTGGTGGCGCACGAGAAGCTGCCGATCCGCGACTTCGACTGGCTGCTGCCCGATCCCGAGCCCGAGCTGGAGGCCGATCCGCGCAACGACTTCTACGAGGGCCTGTCCGACGAATTCTCCGCCGCCGCCCGCGACGCCGAGGCCGCCATTCCGCCGGAACCGGTCGCACCCAAGCCCGAGGCGGACAAGCCGGTGGTCGAGGACATTCCGTTCTAGGGAAAGGCTCCCCTTCCCCGCTCGTCCCGGCGAAGGCCGGGATCCAGGTGAAATCCCCGGTCTTGGGGCCAAGTCCGCTCATCTGGCGCTTGGATCATCTCTGAGCGTTCTGGATGAATCTAGGTCCCGGCCTTCGCCGGGATGAGCAGATTGGGTTCTAGCCCTTGCTTCGCGCCAACGCGTCGCTATGTCGGACGCCGCATGAA
>JAYVDG010000594.1:0-3337 GCA_043749525.1 Phenylobacterium sp. | reverse complement strand
AAGCGCCGCGCCCCCTGCCCTTCCTTTTCCAGCCGCGCGCAGAGCTGGAGGCCGACGTCGTAGGCCACCCGCGCCATATCCTCCGGCGCGCTGATCGGCTCGGCGAAGGCCAGGCGGGCGAACCAGGGGTTGGGCGGACGGCGATAGGTTAGCGCCTCTTTCGACCGCCCTAGGGCCTGGTCGATACGGGTCAGGGTCTCCATCCCGAACCGGCGGGCCAGCGGCGCGCGGGGGATGTCGAAGAGCTGGGCCAGGACCTTCAGCCCCAGGCGGTCGATCTGGGCGGCGGTCTCCGGCGCCAGCCGCAGGGCGGCCGGCGGCAGGGGCGCCAGCAGGGCGATCTGCCCGCCGGGCGGGGCGATGGCGCCGTCTTCGCCGTAGTGGGCCAGGGCCCAGGCCGCGCCGGGCGTGTCGGCGATGGCGACGCGGAAGGCGAGACCATTGGCGGTCAGCCGCCCCTGGAAGTTGGCCAGCAGGGCGGCCTCCCCGCCCCACAGATGGGCCACCCCGCTGATGTCGAGGAACAGGCCGCCGGGTTCGTCGGCGGCCACGGCGGGCGAGAAGCGCACGCACCAGTCCACCAGGGCCGACAGGGCCTGGGCGTCGGCCTCCGGCTCGGCCTCGGCGGTGATCAGCTCGGGCGCGATGGCCGCCGCATCGGTGGCCTTCTGTCCCACGAACAGGCCCAGGCGGCGTCCCGCCCGATCCACGGCCGACAGGCGGCGTGTGCCCTGGGCCGTCTCGATCAGCGCGAAGGGAGGAGACTCTTTTCTGGTCGCGCTTTCGGACGGCGAACCGGTTTCGCCTGAAAGCGCTCTAGGCTGTTCGGCGGAGGGGTTGCGCCGGCGCCAGTTGGAGATCGCCCAGAGGGGCGACCAGGCGCAGAGGATGCGTGCCATCAGAAGCCTCGTAGGTGTAGGCGTCAGCCGCCTCGAACAGCCAGGTGCCGGTGCGGCCGCCGCGGCAGCGTTCCAGGGTCACCGCCCAGCGCGGAGGCCCCAGGCCAAATTCCCCCGGTCCGGGCTCGCTGGCGGCGGGGGTCACCCGCCAGCGGCTGGCCGCGGCCGAGCCGCTGGCCGCCTTGGCCTTTCCGCCATAGGGCCGGCGTCGGATCACGAAGCCGGTGGCGCCGCGTTTCTCGCAGGCCAACTGCAAGCGTCGGCCGGCGGTGAGGCTGACGGCCTCCACCTCGGCGAAGACGGCCGTGACGCCGGGGGTGGCCAGCGCGTCCTCGGCCACGGCCAAGGCCTCGTCCTCGTCACGCGCGCAGACCTGGATCAGCCGCTCGGCGGGAAAGCCCAGTCCCACCAGGCCGGGCGCGAAGAGATCGTCACGGCGAAGGATCCACACCGCCTCCCCCCGCTTGGCCAGGGGCGCGGCCACCAGGGCGGCGAAGGCGGCGGGACAGGCGGCGGTCTCGGCCTCCATCCCCTCGGCTCCGAACTCGTGCCAGCAGCCCAAGGGAAGACCGTCGCCCAGGAAACAGCTGTCGATTCGCGGATCGCCGAAGGGCAGGGATTCAGAGTCCGCCCGTCCGCCCGCCCCGAGGGTGGCGATCTTCGCCTTGAGAGCGGCGAGCCGCTCATCGCGAAAACCGGACATGGCTTCTTGTTCCTTTGTTCCTATTTTGTTCTAGTCGTGCGAACGGGAGAGTCAATCACCCCACGGTGGAGTCAGTTCCCCATTGGACAAGTGGCCGCACGCCGCCATGTTCGGCGCCATGAGCGAGAAGAAGTCTAGAGGGCCGCACGTGGAGCGCCGGGCGGCGACCCGGGCCAAGATCATGGCGGCGACGGTCCGCTGCCTGGCCGAGTTCGGCTACACCGCCACCTCCACGCCCCTGGTGGCCAGGCTGGGCCAGGTCAGCCGGGGTTCGCTGCTGCATCAGTTTCCCACCAAGGTGGACCTGATCCTGGCGGTGGCCGAGCACGCCGCCCGCGCTCAGGGCTTGGCGATCCGCGACCGTCTGGCGGCGCATCCGGCTGGCCGCGAGCGCTTCCTGCACGTCATCGACGCCACATGGGCCGCCCTGCAGGAACCGGAGTCGGTGGCCCTGCTGGAGATCATGATCGCCACCCGCAACGATCCGGACCTGGCCCAGCGCTATCCCGATTTCGCGCAGCAACTGGAGGCCGGGCTGGAGTTCGGTCGCCGGCGGATGGCGACCGAACTGGGGGTGGAGGAGTCCGAGGAGGTGGCCGTCTTCGCGCGGATGAGCCTGGCCGCCTTGCGGGGACTGGCGGTGCAGACCCTGTTCGCGGGCCGGCCGGACGCGGACACCGGCAAGGTTGTGCAGATGTTGAAGACGCTGCGCACCCGTTTCGCCGACGACCTTCTGGCCCCCAACACACCCGATGACCGTTTGTAGTCAGAGTTGACTACAAATCAGCCGGACGCCTAAAGCTTTTCCCAACGAGAACGCCTGGGAGACCACCATGAGCCACGACGCGCCGATCGCCGCTACCAAGGCCGGCAAGGTGAAGGGTTTTGTCGAGGACGGGATTTCGGTCTTCCTCGGCGTCCGCTACGGCGCCGACACGGCCACGACCCGGTTTGCCGCGCCCAAGCCGCCCGAGCCCTGGACCGATGTCCGCGACGCCCTGGAGTATGGCGCCCAGGCGCCGCAGCCCACAGGCGGGACCGGCGACGGTGGGGGCCTGTTCAAGTCTTGGGCGCGCAAGACAGCGACGGGCGAGGACTGCCTGTTCCTCAATGTCTGGACCCCGGCCCTGAAGGACGGGAAGAAGCGGCCGGTCATGCTGTGGTTCCACGGCGGCGGCTTCGCGGCCGGCTCGGGCTCCAGCACCGCCTATGAGGGGACCAGACTCTGCCATCGCGGCGACGTGGTGGTGATCACCGTCAACCACCGCCTCAACCTGTTCGGCCACCTCTATCTGGGCGAATACGGCGAGCAGTTCGCCGACTCCGGCAACGCCGGCCTCCTGGACCTGGTCCTGGCCCTGCAGTGGGTCCGCGACAACGCCGGGGAATTCGGCGGCGACCCCGGCAATGTGACCATCTTCGGCGAGAGCGGCGGCGGCTCCAAGGTCTCGGTCCTGATGGCCATGGACGCCGCCAAGGGCCTGTTCCATCGCGCGGCGGTGCAGAGCGGCGCATGGCTGACCGTCAGCCCCGCCGACCGCGCCATGGCGGCCACCGCCAAGGTGGTGGAGAAGCTGGGCCTGACGCCTGCGACTATCGACCAGATCCGCACCATGCCGATCGAGCAGATCCAGGCCGCGGCGGCCGGCGGCATGGCCGGCTCCGGCCCGGTGGTGGACGGGCGCAGCCTGACGCGCCAGCCCTTCACCCCCAATGCGCCGCCGCAGTCCAAGGA
>JAYVDG010000593.1:0-3345 GCA_043749525.1 Phenylobacterium sp. | reverse complement strand
CCAGGTCTTCGCTGATCAGCTCACCGCCGGTCAGGATGGCGATGTCTTCCAGCATGGCCTTGCGGCGATCGCCGAAGCCCGGCGCCTTGACGGCGGCGACGCGGAGACCGCCGCGCAGCTTGTTCACCACCAGGGTGGCGAGGGCTTCACCTTCAACGTCTTCCGCGATGATCAGCAGGGGACGGCCCGACTGGACCACGGCTTCCAGGACCGGAAGCAGGGGCTGCAGCGAGGTCAGCTTCTTTTCGTAGAGCAGGATCAGAGGCTCTTCGAGTTCGACCTCCATCTTGTCGGCGTTGGTGATGAAGTAGGGCGACAGGTAGCCGCGGTCGAACTGCATACCTTCGACGACGTCGAGTTCGGTTTCGGCGGTCTTGGCTTCTTCGACGGTAATGACGCCTTCGTTGCCGACCTTGGCCATGGCCTTGGCGATCATCTCACCGACTTCGGTGTCGCCGTTGGCGGAGATGGTGCCGACCTGAGCGATCTCGGCGTTGGTGGTGACCTTCTTGGCCGAAGCCTTGATCTCGGCCAGCACCTTGGCGACGGCCTTGTCGACGCCGCGCTTCAGGTCCATCGGGTTCATGCCGGCGGCGACCGACTTCAGGCCCTCGACGACGATGGCCTGGGCCAGCACGGTGGCGGTGGTGGTGCCGTCGCCGGCCTTGTCGTTGGTCTTCGAGGCGACTTCGCGGATCATCTGCGCGCCGAGGTTCTCGAAGCGGTCAGAAAGTTCGATTTCCTTGGCGACCGAGACGCCGTCCTTGGTGGAGCGCGGGGCGCCGAAGGACTTTTCGATGACCACGTTGCGGCCCTTGGGACCCAGGGTCACCTTGACGGCATTGGCCAGGATGTTGACGCCGCGCAGCATGCGGTCGCGCGCGTCGGAGGAGAAATAGACGTCTTTAGCGGCCATTTTTGTTCAGCTCTTTCAGAATGTTATGGAAGGGAGGAAGGCGGAGGAGGTGGTTATTCGACCACGCCGAGGACGTCGCTTTCCTTCATGATCAGGAGGTCCTGATCGTCGATCTTCACTTCTGTGCCCGACCACTTGCCGAACAGGATCTTATCGCCCGGCTTCACGTCGAGGGGTTGGATCTTGCCGCTGTCATCACGGGCGCCGGGGCCGACGGCGACGACTTCGCCTTCCTGCGGCTTTTCCTTGGCGGTGTCGGGAATGATGATCCCGCCCTTGGTCTTCTCAACTTCTTCGACGCGCTTGATTAGCACGCGGTCTCCCAGGGGACGAAACGCCATGTCTTTTTCTCTCCGTTCGGGGCGGTTGAATGGATTGCGTCAGGCAGGGGCCGACCGTTAGCAGCCGTGGCCCCTGAGTGCTAACGACGGGCGGGAGGTAGGGTCACGGGCGCCCGGAGTCAAGCTTGGCTGGAGACGAAAGGGTCGCTCAGTCGAATCCGCTTGGCCCTCGCGGGCCCGCGCCGCTAAGGGTTCCTGCGAGGGAAGAAACTTGAAGTCCCAGGAGATTTGCCCATGCGCCGCATCCTCGTGATCGCCGCCCTGTCCGCCGTGGCCGTGGCGTCCGCCGCCAGCGCCGAGACCTGGAAATCCTATAGCGCCGTCAGTGATAAGAGCCTGCAGTGGTCCTATGACACCGACTATTCCTACCGCGACGCCGCCAGCGGCATGGTGGTGGTCCAGCAGGCCATCGGCAAGGTGGGCGCCAGCCCCCGCATGGGCCCCTCGGCCCCGGGCGCCGCCGACGGCGTCGGCAGCGTGGTGGCCATCGACTGCAAGGCCAAGACCCTGATGATCATCGGCTCCTATTCGCCGTCCAAACCCCTGGCGATCGCCGACACCTGGCGCACCGCCAAGGCCGCCAAGGCCAACACCGCTGACGACAAGGCCCTGGTGGCCGCCGCCTGCGACGTCGCCGACAAGCTGCCATCCAAGTAGAGATTGCCAATCCGGCTCGGCGTCCTAGCTTCAGGCGACTGAGGAGGGCCGCCGATGCTGGACCATGTGAGCCTGAAGGTGGCCGACCACGCCGCCGCCCAGGCCTTCTACGACAAGACCCTGGCGTCGCTGGGCCTGACCCGGCTGTTTTCCATGGAGGACAGCTCCGGCTACGGCGACAGCCGTCCGTTCTTCTGGATCGGCCAGGGGGACAAGGCCGGCTACTGCCACGTGGCCTTCACCGCCGCCGACCGCGCCAGCGTGGACGCCTTCCACGCTGCGGCCCTGGCCGCCGGCGGCCGCGACAACGGCCCGCCCGGCCTGCGCGCGCACTACCACCCCACCTATTACGGCGCCTTCGTCCTCGACCCAGACGGCCACAACATCGAGGCGGTCTGCCACGCGCCGGCCTGACGCTGTAAATTGAAACGCTTGTTTGGATTTTGGCCGAAAGTGCGCCAAAGCTTTCGGCAACCAACAAATTCGCAGGAGAGACCCGATGAGCGAGACCCAGGACAAGGCCCAGTCCAGCTTCAAGCTGAACCCGATGGATGAGCTCAACGACCTGCGGATGTCGGCCAAGGCCCTGCCGCTGCTCGAGCATGTGCGCCGTTTCATCAAGGAAACCGTCCAGCCGATGAGCGAGGAGTTCCATCGCCTCGGCGCCGGCAAGGCCGATATCTGGAGCTATGCGCCGGGTCAGCTGGAATGCCTGGAAAAGGCCAAGGACAAGGCCAAGGCCGAAGGTCTCTGGAACTTCTTCCTGCCCAACGCCGAGACCGGCGAGGGCCTGTCCAACCTCGACTACGCCTATATCGCCGTCGAGCTGGGCAAGAACCCGATGGCCTCGGAGACCATGAACTGCGCCGCGCCGGACACCGGCAACATGGAAGTCCTCGAGCGCGTCGGCACCCCTGAGCAGAAGAAGATGTGGCTGGAGCCCCTGCTGGCCGGCAAGATCCGCTCGGCCTTCGCCATGACCGAGGTCAACGCCGCCTCCTCCGACGCCAAGAACGTCAACACCCGCGCCACCCTGGTGGGCGACGAGTACGTCATCAACGGCGAGAAGCACTACATCTCCGGCGCCGGCGACCCGCGCTGCAAGATCATGATCACCATGGTCCAGACCAGCCCCGACGGCCCGCCCAACCTGCGCCAGTCGCAGATCCTGGTCCCCACCGACGCGCCTGGCGTGAAGATCGTCGGCCCCATGAACGTGTTCGGCGACCCCGACGCGCCGCACGGCCACATGCACATCATCTTCGACAACGTCCGCGTGCCGGCCACCAACATGCTGTTGGGCGAGGGCCGCGGCTTCGAGATCAGCCAGCTGCGCCTCGGCCCCGGCCGTATCCACCACTGCATGCGCGCCATCGGCCAGGCCGAGAAGGCGCTCGACCTGATGGTCACCCGGGGTCTTTCCCGCGAAGC
>JAYVDG010000592.1:0-9108 GCA_043749525.1 Phenylobacterium sp. | reverse complement strand
ATCCGGCCGCCGAGCCGTTCTCCATCGTGATCCCGCCGCCCAACGTCACGGGGTCGCTGCACATCGGGCATGCGCTGAACAACACCCTGCAGGACGTGTTGATCCGCTTTGAGCGGATGCGCGGCAAGGCGGCCCTGTGGCTGCCCGGCACCGACCACGCGGGCATCGCGACGCAGATGGTGGTGGAGCGCCAGCTGGCCGCCGCCGGCAACCAGAGCCGCCGCGACATGGGCCGCGAGGACTTCGTCGCCAAGGTCTGGGAATGGAAGGCCGAGAGCGGCGGGACCATCACCAACCAGCTGCGTCGCCTGGGCGCCTCCTGCGACTGGAGTCGCGAGCGGTTCACCCTGGACGAGGGCCTGAGCGCCGCCGTGCGCAAGGTGTTCGTCACCCTGCACAAACAGAAGCTGATCTATCGCGACAAGCGGCTGGTGAACTGGGACCCGGCCCTGCAGACCGCCATCTCCGACCTCGAGGTCGAGCAGAAGGAGGTCGATGGCCACTTCTGGCACTTCGCCTATCCGCTGGAGGACGGCTCCGGCGAGATTGTCGTGGCCACCACGCGGCCCGAGACCATGCTGGGCGACACCGCCGTCGCCGTTCATCCCACCGACGAGCGCTACAAGCACCTGATCGGCCGCGCCGTGCGCCTGCCCATCGTCAACCGGCCGATCCCCATCATCGCCGACGAGTACGCCGATCCCGAAAAGGGCTCCGGCGCGGTGAAGATCACCCCGGCCCACGACTTCAACGACTTCCAGGTCGGCAAGCGCCACAACCTGCCGCAGATCAACATCCTGACGCCGGACGCCAGGATCAACGAGAACGGCCCCACCGACTATCAGGGCCTGGACCGCTTCGAGGCCCGCAAGAAGGTGATCGCTGCCTTCGAGGAACTGGGCCTGCTGCGCGAGGTGGAGAAGACCCGTCACGCGGTCCCACACGGGGATCGTTCAGGCTCCGTCGTCGAGCCCTACCTGACCGACCAGTGGTACGTCGACGCCAAGACCCTGGCCGGCCCCGCCATCAAGGCGGTGGAGGAGGGGCGTACCGTCCTCGAGCCCAAGACCTGGGAGAAGACCTACTACGAGTGGATGCGCAACATCGAGCCGTGGTGCGTGTCGCGCCAGCTCTGGTGGGGCCACCGCATCCCGGCCTGGTACGGGCCGCAGGGCAAGATCTTCGTCGAGGAGACGGAGGAGGCCGCCCGCGCCGCAGCCCGCGAATTCTATGGCCGCGACGAGCCCCTGACCCAGGACGAAGACGTTCTGGATACCTGGTTCTCCTCGGGCCTGTGGCCGTTCTCCACCCTGGGTTGGCCGGAGGAGACCGCCGACCTGGCGCGCTTCTACCCCACCAACACCCTGGTGACGGGCTTCGACATCATCTTCTACTGGGTCGCCCGGATGATGATGATGGGCATCCATTTCACGGGGCAGGTCCCGTTCAAGCGGGTGTTCTTCAACGCGCTGGTCCGCGACGCCTCGGGCGCCAAGATGTCCAAGTCCAAGGGCAACGTCATGGACCCGCTCGACCTGGTGGACCAGTACGGCGCCGATCCGCTGCGCTTCACCCTGACGGCCATGTCGGGGCAGGGGCGTGACATCAAGCTCTCGACTCAACGTATTGAGGGATATCGGAATTTCGGCACCAAGCTGTGGAACGCCGCCAACTTCTGCCAGTTCAACGGCTGCGTCCGCGCCGAAGGCTTCGACCCGGCGGCGGTTACCAATCCGCTGAACCGCTGGATCGTCGGCGAGACCCAGAAGACCGCCCAGGCGGTCACCGAGGCCATCGCTTCCTGCGGCTTCGACGGGGCGGCCAACGCCCTCTATCGGTTCATCTGGAACACCTATTGCGACTGGTACGTCGAGCTCTCCAAGCCCCTGCTGAAGGGCGAGGCCGCGGCCGCCAAGGCAGAGACGCAAGGAACCGCCGCCTGGGCCCTGGACGTGATCCTGAAGCTGCTGCACCCGATCATGCCGTTCCTCACCGAGGAGCTGTGGAGCCAGACCTCCGACCTGGGCGCCGCGCGCGCCGAGGGTATGCTGATCACGGCGAAATGGCCCGAACTGGCCGCCAGCCTGGTGGACCCCAAGTCCGAAGCCGAGATCGGCCTGATCGTCGCCGCCATCACCGAGGGCCGCTCCGTCCGGGCCGAGTTAAACGTGCCGGGCTCGGCACGTCCGCCGCTGCTGGTGCTGGAGGCCACCGCCGCCCAGCGCGCCGTGCTGGAGGCCAACGGGCCGATCGTGGCCCAGCTGCTGCGGGCCTCTGAGGTGCAGATCGCCGACACCGCGCCGCAGGGGGCGATTCCCTTCGTGGTCCAGGGCGTCACCTTCGCCCTGCCGGTGGCCGAGTTCATCGACCTGGCGGTCGAGAAGGTGCGGCTGGCCAAGGAGATCGCCACCCACGCCAGCGACATGGCCCACGTGATGAAGAAGCTGGGCAACCCGGCCTTCGTCGCGAACGCCAAGGAAGAGGTGGTCGAGGAGAACCGCGAACGCCTCGCCGAATCCGAAGCCGCCAAGATCAAGCTGGAAGGCGCGTTGGCGAGGCTGCAGGCGGTCGTCTAACCGCCTGTCGCGAGGGCGACACCTTGGCGTCCTAGGCTGGTGAACTTGTCGAAGGAGTGTCCCATGTCCTCCCCCAGATCATCGCCGGCGCCACGGGCTACGGCGTCTGGCCGGCCAATTCGATCGAGGGCATGTGGGGGTGCAACGCCGCGCCCCTGGATGGAGTGGAGATCGACGTCCACCTGACCGCCGACGGCCACGTGGTGGCCCACCACGACTATGGGATCGCCGCCGAACATAGCCGTCTGAACGGTGTGTTCCTCGACGCGCCAGGGCCGCTGCTGCGGGGCGCCAGCCTGGCGGAGCTGAAGGCCTATGACCTGGGCCGCCCGAAGCCGGGCTCGTCCTATGCGCGGCGCTATCCGGACCGTCCGAGCCAGGATGGGGTGTTCATGCCGACCCTACCGGAACTGTTGACGGCGCTCGCCCAGGCGCCCGCGCCGCGCCGCAAGCTGTTCGTCGAGATCAAGACCGATCCGGGCGACTACCGGGAGTCCGCCGATCCCATGGCCCTGGTGGACGCGGTGCTGCGCGACCTTCGCGCAGCCGACTGGATGGCCGACAGCAAGATCATCGCCTTCGACTGGTCGGTGTTGCGCTATCTCGCGGCCAAGGCACCGGAGATGGAGACCGCCCACCTCACCGTGCCCGACGCCATGAAATCCAAGGTCAAGCTACTGGCCAGCGGTGATTCCCCGTGGCTCGACGGCTGCGACCCGAGCCGGTTCGGCGGCTCGGAACTGCGCGCGATCCAGGCCCATGGCGGCCGGGAGTGGTCGCCGCACATCTCCGACATCACCCCCGCGCGGGTGGCCGAAGCCAAGGCGCTGGGTCTCGCCATCGGGGTCTGGGGCGTGGCGACAGCGGCCGAGATCGCCACCCTGTCGGACCTCGGCGTCGAGGCCTTGACGGTCGCGGGCCCGGCCTGGAGCGGCGCTCCTCAGGAGTGACGGCGTTCTCCCAAAGCGCGTTTGCGTCCGCCTCTAGGTTATGCTTGTTCACCTAGGACGACGCGGCGGCAAGCCGCGCACCTGTGTGGAGAAACGCTATGTCCCAGGACAACCTGCCGGCCGGCTGGCCCGCCATGTCCATCGCCCAGGCCAACGCCATCCTCGCCGCGCCCGGCATGGGCACGGAGGTCGAGGAGTTGGTCATCCGGGGGATCAAGACCAAGACCTGGAAGAACCTGCCGCCCACCCTGCGTTCGGTGGTCGAGGCCGGTCGGGTCCACGGTGACAAGGTTTTCCTGGTCTATGAGGACGAGCGGGTCACCTACGAGGCCTTCTACCGCGCGGTGGCCAAGTTCGCCGTCGAGCTGCAGGCCCAGGGCCTGACGAAGGGCGACCGGGTCGCCATCATCATGCGCAACCTGCCGGAATGGCCGGTGGCCTACTATGCCGCCATTTCGCTGGGCGCGATCGTCACCCCGCTGAACGCCTGGTGGACCGGGCCCGAGCTGGAATATGGCCTGACGGATTCGGGCTCCAAGTTCGCCATCCTGGACACCGGCAGCTATGGCCGCCTGGTGGAGCACCTGCCCAACTGCCCCGACCTGCAGCGCATCTATGTCAGCCGCGAGATCGACGAGATCGCCCATCCGCAGGTCACCAAGCTGGAGACCGTGATCGGCGCCGCTAACGACTGGATCAAGCTGCCCGACCAGCCGATCCCGCCCGCGCAGATCGACACCGACGACGACGCCACCATCTTCTACACCTCGGGCACCACCGGTAAGCCGAAGGGGGCGCTGGCCACCCACCGCGCGGTCAATTCCAACATCATGGCCGGCGCGGCTTCGGGCGCGCGGGCCTTCCTGCGCCGGGGCGAGACCCCGCCCGCGCCCGATCCCAGCGCCCCGCAGCGGTCTTCGCTGATTTCGGTGCCGTTCTTCCACGCTACCGGCTGCTTCGCCGTGCTGAACCCGTCGCTGATCGGCGGCGCTAAACTGGTGATGATGCACAAGTGGGACGTGATCCGCGCCTTCGAGCTGATCGAGCGCGAGAAGATCCAGTCGGCGGGCGGCGTGCCCACCATCGCCTGGCAACTGATCGAGCATCCCTTGCGCGAAAAGTACGACCTGTCGTCGCTTGAGAGCGTGGCCTATGGCGGCGCCCCCTCGGCGCCGGAGCTGGTACGCAAAATCAAGGAGACCTTCCCCAAGTCTGCCGCCGGCAATGGCTGGGGCATGACCGAGACCTGCGCCACGGTCACCACCCACGGCGCCGAGGACTACGCCAACCGCCCCGACAGCTGTGGTCCAGCCGTGCCGGTCAGCGAGCTGCAGATCCGCGATCCCGCCGATGGCGTGACCGTGCTGGCGCCCAACGTCGTCGGCGAGCTCTGGGCCAATGGCCCGCAGATCGTGAAGGGCTACTGGAACAAGCCCGAGGCCACCGCACAGACCTTCGTCGACGGCTGGGTGCGCACCGGCGACCTGGCGCGGGTGGATGAGGAAGGCTTCTGCTTCATCATCGATCGGGCCAAGGACATGCTGATCCGCGGCGGCGAGAACATCTACTGCATCGAGGTGGAGAACGTCCTCTATGACCACCCCGCGGTGATGGACGCCGCCGTGGTCGGCATCGTCCACCGGACGCTTGGCGAAGAGCCCGGCGCCGTGGTCACCCTGAAGCCCGGCGCCACCGCCACCGAGGCTGAACTACGCGCCCACGTGGCCGAGCACCTGGCGGCCTTCAAGGTGCCGGTGAAGGTGAAGTTCTGGCACGAGACCCTGCCGCGCAACGCCAATGGCAAGATCCTCAAGAACGAGCTGAAGAAGCTGTTCGAAGAGGACGCGGCGACGGCCTGAATTGGCCAAGGTCCGCGCCGATCTGCTGCTGGTGACGCGCGGCCTGGCCGAAAGCCGCGCAAAGGCCCAGGCGGCCATCGCGGCCGGTGGCGTCACGGCCGACGGCCGTGTGGTCACCAAGGCCTCTGAAGCCCTGGACGAGGCCTGTGATCTGCAGGCGCAGGCCGCCCACCCCTATGTGGGTCGCGGCGCGCTGAAGCTGGTCCATGCCCTGGAGCTCTGGCCGGTCGCCGTCGAGGGCAGGGTGGTGCTGGATGTCGGCGCCTCGACCGGCGGCTTCACCGAGGTCTGCCTGGCGCGGCGCGCGGCGCGGGTCTACGCGGTCGACGTGGGGCGGGGGCAGCTTCACGCCAGGCTCGCCGGCGATCCCCGTGTCACGGTCCTGGAAGGGCTAGACGCCCGCATCCTGACCTCCGAGCTGATCCCCGAGCCACCGCAACTCGTGGTCTGCGACGCCAGCTTCATCGGCCTGGCCAAGGTGCTGCCGGCGGCCCTGGCCCTGGCCGCGCCGGACGCCGCCCTCATCGCCCTGGTGAAACCGCAGTTCGAGGTGGGGCCTGACCTGGTGGGGAAGGGCGGCATCGTCCGCGACGCCCTGGCCCGGGCCCGCGCGCTCGCCGACGTCGCCAGCTTCCTGACCGCCTCGGGCTGGATCGTGCTGGACACCGCCGATAGCCCGATCCAAGGCGGCGACGGCAATTGCGAATACCTGCTGCACGCCCGAAAAAGCCGCCCGGCGTAACCGGACGGCTTCGTCGATCTCAGCAGATCAGGTCCTAGTCGACGACCTGATAGCGGCCTTGGCCGTCCTGACAGACGCGCACAAAACGCTTCTGGACACGGCCGTCGGGCAGGTAGATCGGGCTTTCGGCCAGGGTGCAGCCATCGGCGCCGAGGCCGCGCCGGGTCGAGACGCTGTAGCTGTTGCCACGCCGGTCATAGGCCTGCTCGTTGTAGTATCCCGTGCGGTCGTAGTCGTAGGTGCGGTCGGCATAACCATTGTCGTAGTTGCTGCCGTAATAGCCGTTAGAGCTCCCGTAGTAGCCGTTGGAACCGCCGTAGTTGCCGTTCGAGCCGTACTGGCTGCCGCTGCCATAGTAGCCGCTCTGACGACCCGGCGAGCAGGCCGCCGAGCTCTGGCCGATCTTAGCGCCGGCCGCTGCGCCGATCAGGCCGCCTAGCACGGCGCCCTCGGTCCGCGCATTGCGCGCCGCCACGTTGGAGCCGATCGCGGCGCCGGCGAGCGCGCCGATCAGCCCGCCCGTCGTGCTGCGGTTGGTGGAGGACCGGCGGCACGGGTCGTAATAGCCGTTGTTATAGCTTTGACCGTAGTAGCCGGACTGGGCCGAGGCGAAGCTCGGGATCGCGGCGGCGGCGCTGAGCGCCATGATGCCGGCGACACCGGCGAGGGCGGACTTGGCGAAGATCTTGGTCATGGGAACTCTCCCCCTTAGGGATTTGATGAAAGGTCAGTGCTTGCTCTTACGAGCGGCCGCTCGGCCGCCAGACGCTATCGCGCCCACGGCAAACTTCGAAACTGTGGTCCCGGCCGCCATAGGACTCGCTCACCCACTGGCAGTTGTTGCGGCTGTAGGACGACTGGGCGACGCGGCTGGGATAGCCCTTGCAGTTGATGCGGTTGCGGCCGACTTGGTTGCCGGCGGCCGCGCCGACCACGCCGCCGAGCACGGCGCCTTCGGTCTTGGCGCCATGGCCGGCGACCTGCGAGCCCAGCACGGCGCCCAGGAGGCCACCGACGATCGCGCCCTTGTGGCCGGAGTCGCGGCGGGCCTCGCGGCAGATGTCGCCCGAGCCGTACGACCGGGTGGATTGGGCCGCGGCAAACTGTGGAACCGCCAGGCTGGTGGCCAGGACGGCGGCGGCGGCGGCGATGGCGAACGTACGCTTCATGGTCATTTCCTTCGTAGGCTCCGGCGGCGCCAGGGCCCCGCTTTCGGAGATGAGGTTTGACGGATCGAACCTGAACGGGTCTTGAACAGACACAAACGACCGTTCTCCCGACTCCAGGTGCGTATGGTGAAGCTACCATCCGACCCCAAACCGTAAATGATCCCCGCCATGCGAAGTTCCAACCGCCGCCCCGAGCCCCCCAAGCCGTCGGGTCCGCCCGTCGAGGTGGTCATCGAAACCATCGGCGGGGAGGGCGACGGCGTCGCGCCGGGACCCATCTACGTGCCCTTCACCCTGCCCGGTGAGACCGTGCGCGCCACGGGGGGCGGCGAGCGCCGGGACCTGGACGCGGTGCTGATCGCCAGCGCCGAACGGGTGACGCCGCCCTGTCCGCACTTCGGCGTCTGTGGCGGCTGCGCGCTGCAGCACTGGGACCACCCGGCCTATCTCGACTGGAAGGTTGATCGGCTGCGCAAGACCCTGGCCCTGCAGCGCATCGAGACTGAGCTCCTGTCGCCCTTCGCCGCACCGCCGGCGTCGCGCCGCCGGGTGGCCCTGCACGCCCGACCAGGCTCCCGTGGACAGGCCCGCCTGGGCTACAAGACCCGCAAGTCCTGGGACGTCATCGACATCTCCGTCTGCCCCATCGCCGATCCGAAGATCGAAGCCGCTCTTCCGGCCCTGCGCCGGCTGGCCGCGCCGCTGCTACAGCACCCGAAGTCCGCCCCGACTCTGCACGTCACCGTGACCTCCGAAGGCCTCGACATCGAGATCACCGGAGTGGAGCGCAAGAGTGGCGGCGGTCTTTCCGCCGACGCCCGCATGCAGCTGGGCCAGATCGCGTCGGAGGTCGACTTCGCCCGCGTGACCATGGACGGCGAGGTGCAGTATGGCGCGCGCCAGCCCCTGGTCCGCGTGGGTCCGGCGGTCGTCGCCCTGCCGGCGGGAGCCTTCCTGCAGGCCGTGCCCGCCGCCGAGGCGGCCATGGCCGCCTTCGCGGTGGAGCAGGCCGCCGGCGCCGAACGAATCGCCGACCTCTATTGCGGCGTCGGCACCTTCACCTTCCGCCTGGCGCAGATCGCGCCCGTCTATGCCGCCGATGGTCATGAGCCTGCCATCCGGGCCCTGAGCTCGGCGATCGCCACCGCCCCGGGGCTGAAGGGCATCACCGCCGAGACCCGCGACCTGGCGCGCCGGCCGGTCCTGGCGGTGGAGTTCAAGAAGATCGACACCGTGCTGTTCGACCCGCCCCGCGCCGGGGCCTTGGAACAGACCGCCGAGATCGCGGCCTCCAGCGTGTCGAAGGTGATCGGCGTCTCCTGCAACCCGGCCACCTTCGCCCGGGACGCCCGGGTGCTGATCGATGCGGGCTTTAGCCTGGACCGCGTCCTGCCGGTGGATCAGTTCCTGTGGTCGCCCCACGTGGAGCTGGTGGGGGTGTTCACGCGCTAGCTGAACAGGTCGGCCTGGTCACCCGCCTTGGCCGGGACCTTGAACTTCTCCAGGTCCAGGCCGTCGAAGGAAAAATCCAGCCCGTAGCGCTTGCGGGCGGCCTGGAACCGCACCCGCATCAGGTCGGCCAGCGGCCCCTGGCCCTTCATCCGCGTTCCCCAGTCGGGATCGTAGTCCTTGCCGCCGCGCATCTGGCGCACCAGTGACATCACGCGGGAAGCGCGGTCCGGATGGTCGGTGGCCAACCATTCCCGGAACAGGTCCTTGATCTCCAGCGGCAGGCGCAGGGCGACATAGCCCGCGCCCTTCGCCCCAGCCTGGCCCGCGCGCTCCAGAACCGCCTCCATCTCGTGGTCGTTG
>JAYVDG010000591.1:0-3349 GCA_043749525.1 Phenylobacterium sp. | reverse complement strand
TATTGACCGCCGTCTCGCGGCGTAGGTCGCCCTCGACGGTGAAGTCACGGTCGATCGTCTCGCGGATCTGCAGCACCTCGGCGTCGGTCAGCTGATTGACGCGGCGCGCGTCCTCGATGCCGACCTTGGCGACGATGTCCCGCGCCTTCGCCGGACCGATGCCATGGATGTACTGCAGCGCGATGACGACGCGCTTGTTAGTCGGAATATTGACGCCAGCGATACGGGCCACGTTCAGATCTCTCCTGGTCACGCAAGAGAAGCGCGAACGGCGCCCCGGCCCCTCGCCCCGAAGGTCAAGCCGGTTCGTCCTTCGCGCTCATTCGCGGAAGCGCTTCGTTATAGGGATCGGCGCGGCTCCGTCAACAGCGGAAACGCCCATTTATGAACGGAAAATGGCGGGCGCAAGGGGTCCTCCCCGCCTGCGTCCGTCCTCATAACCCCCCGACTCTGCCTGGGAGGTGGTTAAGGAAAACATGAAGAACGCGGGGATGGCAATCGTAGACGCGCCTCAAGCTTGCACGGGCCCTGCCGGCGCCATCACTTGAGCCATCGATTGGGGAGGATTTGATGGGTTTGCGCAGGACTTTGATGGCCGCGGCGGGTTTGGCAGCGATTCTGACGGTCAGCGCCGGGCAAGCGGCGGCCAGGGACCTGGCGATCCACGCCGGACGGCTGATCGACGGCACGGGCAAGGCGGCGACCGGCCAGGTGACGATCCTGGTCCACGACGACCGGATCACCGCCATTCAGGCCGGCTTCACCGCGCCGAAAGGCGCCGAGATCGTCGACCTGTCCACCTCGACCGTGCTGCCGGGCCTGATCGACGACCACGTCCACATCACCATGAGCTTCCACAAGGGCGACCCGATCCACACGGCGATGACCCGCACCGCCTTCGACGACGAGATCGACGCGGTGAACAACGCCCGCGCGACCTTGCTCGCCGGTTTCACCTCGATCCGCGATGTGGGCGGGCCCACCGGCGTGGTGGTGGCCCTGAAGAACGCCATCAAGGCCGGCGCGACGCCGGGCCCGCGGATGTGGGTGGCGGGAACCCCGCTCGGCCCCACCGGCGGCCACGGCGACGCCGCCGACGGCCTGGATCCCGAGCTTGAGCACGCCCACTGGACCGACAACCTGATCGACAGCCCCGAGGCCGCCCGCAAGGCCGTCCGCCGCCTGAAACGGGAGGGCGCGGACCTGATCAAGATCATGCCCTCAGGCGGGGTGATGTCGATCGGCGACGACCCGGCCCTGCAGCTGATGAGCGACGACGAGATCAGGGCGGTGATCGAGACCGCGCATGCGCTCGGCATGAAGGTCGCGGCCCATGCCCACGGCAAGTCGGCCATCGACCACACCTTGGCGCTGGGCGTCGATTCCATCGAGCACGGCACCTATGCCGACGCCGAGAGCTACAGGCTGTTCAAGGCGCACGGCGCCTATTTCGTGCCAACCATGCTGGTGGGCGCCAAGGTCTATGAGCACGCCAAGACCCACCCGGAAGACCTGAACCCCTCCACCGTGCAGAAGACCCTGACCGTCATCCCCTACATGATGAAGAACATGCACAACGCCTATGCGGCCGGCGTAAAGATCGCCTTCGGCACCGACACCTTCGGCATGTCCAACCACGGGGAGAACGCCCAGGAGTTCAAGTTGCTGGTCGAGGCCGGCATGACGCCCCTGGAGGCGATCAAGGCCGCCACCTGGAACGCCGCCGACCTCCTGGGCGCCCCGGACGACGTGGGCAGCGTGCAGGCCGGCCGCTACGCGGACCTCATCGCCGTCGACGCCGACCCGCTGAAGGACGTCACCGTGCTGGAGCACGTCGCCTTCGTGATGAAGGGCGGGGTCGTCTACAAGGCCAAGGGCGTGGCGGTGGCGCGCTAACCTCCCCCATTGCGGCAGCAATGGCGGGAGGGGGACCGCGCGCCGACCCCGGCGAAGGCCGGGGGAAGAGCGAGTGGTGGAGGGGGCGAGCCTCAAGCCCCGCGTTCAATACAGCCTGAACGACCCGCCGAGCGTGTGGTTTGCCCCCTCCACCACCCGCTCTGCGGCGGGCGGTCCCCCTCCCGCCGCTTCGCGGGGGAGGTAGAACTTGACGCCGACGCCGGAGCGTCCAGACAGTCGCCGCATGACCTCCAACGCCAATTTTATCGCGGGCCTGCCCAAAGCCGAGCTGCACCTGCATATCGAGGGCAGCCTTGAGCCCGAACTGATGTTCGAACTGGCCAAGCGCAACAAGGTCGCCCTGCCCTTCGCCTCTGTGGAGGATGTGCGGGCGGCCTACGCGTTTTCGAACCTGCAGGATTTCCTGGACATCTATTACCAGGGCGCGGGCGTGCTGATGACCGAACAGGACTTTCACGACCTGGCCATGGCCTACTTCCGTCGCGTCGCCGCCGACGGTTGCCGCCATGTGGAGCTGTTCTTCGACCCGCAGACCCATACCGACCGCGGCCTGCCCTTCTCGGTCGCCATGGATGGCCTGCTGTCGGGCATGGCCGAGGCCAAGGCGTCGCTGGGGATCACCTCGAAGCTGATCCTCTGTTTCCTGCGTCATCTGGACGAGGACGCCGCCTTCGCAACCCTGAAGGCTGCCGATCCTTACCTGACTCACATCGCGGGCGTCGGCCTGGACTCCTCCGAGCTCGGCCACCCGCCGTCCAAGTTCGCCCGCGTCTATCAGCAGGCCCGCGCGCGCGGCCTGAAGCTGGTGGCGCACGCGGGCGAGGAAGGCCCGCCGGAGTATGTCTGGGAGGCGCTGAACGTCCTGGGCGTCGACCGCATCGACCACGGCAACCGTTCGCTGGAGGACGCCGCCCTGGTCACTCGCCTGGCGACCTCGGGCATGACGCTCACCGTCTGCCCGCTCTCCAACCTGAAGCTCTGCGTGGTCGACGACCTGAAGGCCCACCCGTTGAAGCGGATGCTGGACCTCGGCCTGCACGCCACCATCAACTCCGACGACCCGGCCTACTTCGGCGGCTACCTGGGCGAGAACTGGCGGCAGACGGCGCAGGCGCTGGATCTCGGCCGGGCGGACCTGATCACCCTGGCCAAGAACAGCTTCACCGGCTCGTTCCTGACGCCCGCGGAGATCGCGCCGCACCTGGCGGCGATCGACGATTACGCGGCGGAGGCCTAGCTACCAGCGCGGGGCGTCGAGGGCGGTGTCGATGGCGGCGGCCACGGTCTCGACCGAGCCCATGCCGTCCACCTCCACCAGCTTCTTGTGGGTCTCGTAGTAGGGCAAGAGCGGCGCGGTCTGGGCGTTGTAGGCGCCCAGGCGGACCTTGAAGCTCTCGGGATTGTCGTCGGGACGGCCGCTCTCAGCGAAGCG